>JBAZHY010000516.1:0-2502 GCA_041652175.1 Pedobacter sp. | reverse complement strand
GCATTATCATATTTTGAAAATACATCATTTATTGCGTTTACTTCTGCATGAGCATGACCAAATTTCATGTGACAACCTTCACCAATGATCTGGTCATTACAAACAATCACAGAGCCTACCATTGGGTTAGGACTTACAAATCCGGCACCCTGAAGGGCGATTTCAACACAGCGTTTCAGATATTTCTGATCTTGAATCATGATGTAAAAATAGCATATGATATTCTTAATTATTTCCTTATTATATTTTTTAATTGGCATGTATCCCCAATATTGATCATCGGAATTCTCAGGCTAATTGGTTTACTTTGCGCCATGACTTATTCAGAAGCAGAAAAATCATTTATTAGTACTATCAGTTCGCTTTATGAAGAAAGTGAAGCAAAAAGCCTTGCCTGGCTTTCAATGAATCATGTATCAAAAATAGATCGGGCTAAATACCTCAGTATTAAAGAGGATAAAATGCCCGAAAAACAGTTGCTTGAGTTTATTGCTATTCAGGAGGAATTAAAAACCGGACGGCCTCTACAGTATATTCTTGGTGAAACTGAATTTTACGGCTTGAAATTTTTAGTAAATCAGGATGTTCTTATTCCAAGACCGGAAACCGAAGAACTTGTCGATTGGGTTTTAATTACTTTGCGCGGAATTGAAAAAAATCCCTTTGATCTGAAAATTCTGGATATTGGTACCGGAAGCGGATGTATTCCAGTTTCAATTAAAAAGTTTTTTCCTGAACCCGAAGTTTATGCATTGGATATCTCATCCGGAGCCTTGTCTACAGCCAGACAAAATGCTCTGTTGAATGAAACTGAACTGCACTTTATCCATGATGATATACTTAACCCACTTAGCGAAATATTACTTAAGAAAAAATTTGATTTCATTATTAGCAATCCACCTTATGTAACCGTTTCAGAAAAGGAGCTGATGTTAAGTAATATTGTTGATTATGAGCCACATACTGCTTTGTTTGTTTCTGATTCTGATCCTTTACAGTTTTATAATAAGATAGCTGATTTTTCATTAGACAGTCTTCAAAAGGAAGGCTGTTTGTTTCTTGAAATCAATGAAAATCTGGGACAGCAAACCTGTAACCTTTTAGCTGATAAAGGTTTCAAGAATATCGAGTTACGTCAGGACATGCGCGGTAAGGACAGGATGATTAAAGCATCCTTTAAATAAATTTTAAGTATAAAATATGGTAACTTTTTTTGAAGCCTCTCTGGAGCAACTTTCAATACATCGTACAGGTAATAAACTCCAAAATGAGTTTTATGTTTTGTCTGATCACCCGCTACAGGTTGGGGATGAAAAGTTAAAAATGCTTTTGATGCACTATTTTCTATCAGCATTTGAAAAAGTAAATGAGGTTTACAGATTTATGCATTCAAGCGCTGATCTGAATTTAAATGAAATGTTTCATTTCTGTTCTGCGATATTTTCTGATTATGATTCATTTCATGAACACAGTATTAATCTTACCAAACATTTGTTTAACATCTCCAATCATCCTAAAATAAAGTCCGGAGAATTATATGTAGCCTTTTTTAAAGATCTTCTGCTTGAGGGGGAACTTGTGGATGCTATTGGAGTATTTAAATCTGAAACAAAGGAAAGCTACCTGAAAGTACAGCCTGATAGAGGTGGATTTAACTTGAGTTACGAGGAAGATGCCATCAATATTCAGAAACTGGATAAAGGATGTTTGATATTTAATACCGAGAGGGAAGAAGGATATAAAGTGATGGTCATTGATCAGACCAATAGAACTGATGCTGCATACTGGAAGGATGAATTTCTACAAATAAAGATCCGGAATGATAATTTTAGCAAAACCAATACAACTTTAAATATTTGCAAGGATTTTATCACCACTAAACTGGATGATGAATTTGATCTCAACAAAGCCGATAAAATTGATCTTTTGAACCGTTCGATGAAGTATTTCAAGGAAAAGGAAAGTTTCAATATTGATGAATTTTCTGAGGAGGTCATTGGAAATCCAAAGGCTGTCGAATCTTTTAAAAATTACAGCAGGGCTTATAATGAGGAATTTGATACAGGCCTTGACCAGTCGTTCGATATTTCAAATGCAGCAGTAAAAAAACAGGCCAAAGTATTTAAAAGTGTACTTAAACTGGATAAGAACTTTCATATCTATATACATGGAAATAAAGAGTTAATAGAAAAAGGTTTTGATGATGACCGTTCAATGAACTTTTATAAAGTATATTATAAAGAAGAAAATTAGAATCAGCTTCTTGGATGAAAATGAATGATGGTATCCCTTAAATAATCACGATCCAGATGAGTATAAATTTCTGTTGTGGTAATGCTTTCATGACCCAGCATTTCCTGTACTGCTCTGAGATCAGCACCTCCTTCGATAAGATGGGTGGCGAATGAGTGTCTGAAGGTATGCGGACTAATGTTTTTTTTAATCCCTGCAGTTTCTGCAAGATCTTTTATTATCAAAAATACCATTACTCTTGACAAGGGG
>JBAZHY010000515.1:0-2502 GCA_041652175.1 Pedobacter sp. | reverse complement strand
AATACTACCCCTCCTTCAGGATTTTTTACAGCAGGAAGGATATTATTCACTGAATCGCCATGAAAGATATTATCACCAAGGATCAGGGCAACATCATCATCCCCGATAAAATCTGCACCAATTACAAATGCCTGAGCCAATCCGTTTGGAACTGCCTGCTCGGCATAGGAAAACTTACATCCGATACGGCTGCCGTCTCCAAGCAACTTTTCAAAATTCGGAAGGTCATGTGGTGTTGAAATGATAAGAATCTCATTTATACCGGCAAGCATCAGTGTTGATAAAGGATAATAAATCATCGGTTTATCATAAACCGGCATGAGCTGTTTACTGACTGCCAGGGTTAAGGGATGAAGCCGGGTACCTGAACCACCCGCGAGTATAATTCCTTTCATGGATGTATCTTATAATTTATAGGTTCTAAGTTATGCGTTTTAGGGATAAAACTGGGTATTTGCGATTAAATTCCATATTTGAGTACCTCTCCATTGGTTTTTACTGACAGGCTATCAGGTTTCTGAATCCAATAAGTGTAAATCTACCCCTTTACTTCTCCTGACAGCGGGAGTTACCGAGCACACGAGTTCCTGCTCATAAAAATACTGAACTCAAAAATTTAACAATCAAAAACTGAGTATAACACCGACTTTAAACTCGAATTGAAGCACCCCTGGTATGCTTATTGACAATTCACATTTCGTCATTTCGAACGAGCAAACGAAAATTTACAGGCTAAACTAACAATTTGATGCGAGGAGAAATCTGTCAATCAAAGGTAGCTCCCTTGAGCAACAGGTTTCTCAGTCATTCTTCCTTCGAAATGACGTGATTAACAGGCTTTATTAACTGATTTGCTAATTTATTCACCAGGAACCTATCAAGTCTCTCAATTTGCTACTTCCTAACTTTCGCTTCCAGTTCTGCATACCAGTCAGCTCCATATTTACGAATTAAAGGTTCTTTCAGAAACTGATAAACCGGAACCTTTAGTTCATTACCATAGGAACATGCAGGACTGCAGATACTCCAGCGATCATAATGAAGTACATCAAATTCAGGGTAACTGGTAATTCTTATCGGGTACAGATGACAGGAAATTGGCTTTTTCCAGGCAATTTTTCCATCCTCCCAGGCTTTTTCAATAGCACATTTGGAAATACCATTCTCCATGATCACATAGGCACATTCCTTATTGGTATCCACGCAGGGAGTTGTATAATCCCCTTCAAAATCCTTCACATAGGTTCCAAACTCTTCAATAACGGCAATACCCTTCTCTGTCATGTATGGTTTTACATGCGGATAAACTTCATCCAATACGGCCAGTTCTGAACGTTCAAGCGGAGCACCTGAATCACCTTCAATACAACATATACCCTTACATTTATTCAGATTACAGACAAAGTTCTGCCCTGCTACATCTTCATGAACCAATGTGTTCTTTACTTCGATCATAATTATTCAATAGTTGTCCCGAGCGGATATTTCAAACCACTCGCCGACAGTAATTCAAGCGTGATAGACCCTACAAGGATTTCAACCTGCGCCTTGACAGGAATACGATTGGCATCATCTGTTATCCAAAGATACAGTCTGCTATCCTTTCTGAATATCCTTCCCGGCTGAATGGAGGGACTGAATTTGATACAGTTTATATACCCGAGACTGGTTTTAACCCTTTCCTTTCCGACGTATTGAATATTGAGTTTACTTACTCCATCATCCAGAAAATAATCCATACTGAACCTGTCTCCCTGTTTCAATTTTGAGATATTCAGATTTCTTGCAAAATAGTATGCAGAAACCACATCAAACGTTTGTCCGCTGCCTTTAAAGGTACCTTTATTTGATACAATTTTCTTTTGATCCTGATAAAAGCGGGCCTTATCAGTACGGCGGTAATTTGCCTCACGGATATTCTCGGTGTATAAATAGGGTGTAAGATTCTCCTGGTCTACATAAGAATCATAACGATTCCTGACTTTATAGAATACATTAAATGAGCCGGCAGTCCTTCCTTCAGCAACCAGATGATACACCGGGCGACTATCGAATTTCGCATCTGTAGCTTCCACGCGTATAGAAGCCTCAGCAGCGGTAATAAAGCCATATCTCAAACGGTATTCAAGCTTTTCCCCAATTTTGAATACCGGCTCCTTAACATTCTGAAGTTGTTGCGAAAAACCGGATAAGCCTGTTAACATTAACGAAAGGATCAGAATTCTTCTTAGCATGTGTCTTATTAAACATTTCTGAAACATTTAGGGAGAACTTCCGGGTCAGGATTTATTCTTATAGATCGGAACTGTGGAGCATGGCTCACCATACATAATGCTTTTTGCGACTCCCGTTAGCTTTGCGGTAATTGTGATATAGGCCGAATCGGGGACAGGAATTTCGCCGCAACCTTTTACAACGATACGCTCATCACGGTATTTTTCTATATCCAGCTTATTCAATTCCCGTTCAAACAGAACAGCCTCCAATAATGCAAGGTCTCCG
>JBAZHY010000514.1:0-2513 GCA_041652175.1 Pedobacter sp. | reverse complement strand
CAGGTGATGATTGTACGATGTCAATGCTAACTATGTCAGACTGTTTCGGGCTTGTGGTGATTGTGTTATTTGAACTATTGCCTGATTTGTTTCCTGCAGGTTTAAGACTCCGGTTACAGGAGTAAAGCGAAATTGCAAGCAAAGTGAATAGAATAAATGGTTTCATCTTTTTATTATTTATTTTTGTTCAGTTTGAATAATTAATGAATAGACTGTAATGTTTTATAAATTATTGATTCTCAGAATGAAGATAGGAAAATATTGCATGCTTTGATTTATAAATCCGGAATGGAAATTAATTCCCATCTCCCTCTTCTGCCATTGCCGATGCGGCCTTTTCCAGGGAAATCTCCATATACTGTTTTGTCTGATCGTTTCCATTGTTTTTAGTTTTTGATTTGATTAAAACTGAATTATAGGCACAGAACAAACATCCTGAGAAAGTGGGTTAGAGCCAAATTTTGACACAAACTGACTCAATTTGACACAAATTGACTCAGTTTGAAACAATGAAGGTGGTGTTTCTTCGATAATTTACCGACAGCTCTTCGGAAATTCTTCGGGAATCTTCCGGAAATCATTCGGGAATTTTTCGCCCTTTCTTCACCCTTTGTTCAGGAGTTCTTCGACAACGCTTCGGTAAGTACCGAAGCGTTGTCGAAGAAATGTCGAAGAACAGCTGAAAAACAACCGAGAAAATTCTGAAGGAATCCCGAACAAAATTCGAACAAATCCCGAACAATGTCCGGGCAAAACCCGAAGGACATTCGAAGGCAATCCGAAGCTTAGCCGAAAGAAGAAAAGCTTGTCTTATACGGAAAAAGCTGTGTCTTATACGGAAAAAGCTTTACCGAAAGCGAATAGGTTTACGGAATAAGATTGACAAATATAAAAAGTCATACGGTATAAAATTTACAGTCATTCTTATCATACGGTTTTAGCTTTACAGCTGATGACAGCCACAATAATTTTTCATGAAATAAATAATTTATTCACTGAAAGGCCAATTCAGTTCTAAAGAGTTTGTGTTGCTGGAGTAAGATTCTATTTGGCTAATAATCAGAAGTTTTCTGATTATTTAAGAGTTCATTTGATCCCCTTTCTTAAAAAGCTAAAACAAAAACTCTTCCTTTTTTTAATTTTATTTGGACTAATTATAAATAATAATATAGTTTTGTGCAAAATATTAAAATCATGAGAAGAATATTACTATTATTTTTTTGTGTCTTAGGTTCGGTTACATTAAAAGCACAATCAGCAGGAATAAAGGGTATAGTGCTTGACGCAAAAGGTAGCGCTATTTCATTTGCGAGTATTAACTATCAACCGGGTAAATCAATAAGCTCTGATGCAGACGGAAAGTTTTCGGTTACCGGCTTGCAGGCAGGTCGTTATGTGCTGAAAATTACGGCAATTGGTTATGAACCACAGGAAATACCTGTCGGGTTGACAAATGAAATAAAGGATTTAACAATTAATCTTTCTTACTCTAAAAGCTCTTTTTTGAATGAGGTTGTTGTCTCATCCAGAAGAAAAGAACAATTAAAAGAAGAGTTCACCAACGCAGTTACGGTAGTTAACACCGGAACTATTCAGGATCTGCAGACGGTAAATAACAATGCCAGCGATATTCTTGCTGCAAGTGTTCCGGGACTGGCTGTATCAAGCGGTACCAGCAGCAATTGGGGACAAACCCTTCGGGGAAGACAGGTTTTGATTATGGTAGACGGTATTTCACAATCAACACCACTCAGGAACGGTTCAGTTGATATGAGAACAATTGACCCGGGAGCTATTGAACGTATCGAGGTAATTAAGGGGGCTAATTCAATTTACGGTAACGGGGCTTCAGGAGGTATCATTAATTACATTACACATTCGGCCAATAAAAATAATGTGAAATTTGGTGGCCGGACAGATCTGGCCTCGACCGGTGCTATTTTACATTCTAAAGGCACTTTGGGCGGACGTATAGCTCAAACATTTTACGGAAAACAGGGTAAGTTAGATTATACGGTAAACGCAAGCTATGAACAAAGCGGCAAAGTAAGGGATGCAGTTGGTGATATAGTTGGTCCGACTTATGGATTAAGTAATAATCAGGTTTATAATGCCTTTGCCAAAGTGGGTTATCAGATTAATCCTGATCAACGTATTCAGCTGAGTTATAATTTCTTCAGAAGTCTGGAAGAAACTAATTTGAAAGAGATGATGGGCAGCAGGAAGAATGGTCAGAAGACCTATGCAATTGAAGGGACTACTCCTGGCTCAGCTCCGGGTACACGATGGAATCATAATCTTCTTGCAAAATATACTAATGATAACTTTATTGGTAAGACCAGCTTAGCTGTTAATTCCTATCTTCAGGATTTCAGTACTGTATTTTTTTATAGCACAACTTTTGAAAATGGCGGACAGTCAACTATTCAGTCGGCGAAGCAAGGAATCCGTGCTGACCTGAATACCCCGCTTTTTGATACTCCCGGTATGAAAGCTGATCTGACCTATGGATT
>JBAZHY010000513.1:0-2515 GCA_041652175.1 Pedobacter sp. | reverse complement strand
AGCAAGTTTGATTCATGTACTCTCCTTTCCCTTTGAGCATGCAGTCCACCTGTTTCCGGCCAGTTTACTCTTACTCTTCTGCTTTCACAAAGCATTTATCAACGGAATCAGACAAAATCGGTTTTTAACTTTTATTACCCTTGTATTTCTGGCCAATATCTGGGTTTACTGGCTATCACCGCAAACAAGGCCCCGGTATATTCTGATGCTATATCCGCTCTTGTTTATACTCTGGAGCCATGCCTATTATACCTATCGCGTGGTATTGCCAAAAACACAGAAGCTTTTTAATGGAATTATTCTTTTTCTGGCATTAGCTGTAACCTTATCCATCCCGGCAGCATTCTTTTTTGGACTCAATGCTTATGTTCCGCATCTTACAATAAAGGTCGTATTCCTCTTTCTTGCCTGCGGATTGATCAGCTGGATGCTTTACCGGTTAAAAGAAAGTAAGATTATCGCTTTTATCGCTTTGCTGATCATGGTCCGACTGGCTTTCAGCTGGTTTATCCTTCCGCACAGACTCGAAAACATGAGTGATAATTATTTCAAAAAAGCTGCTATTGAAATTGGAACTATTGTCAAAGATCAACCACTTTATTTTTATAATTATCATCCATCTGAGCCTGATATTCCGTTCCATGACCGTCTGATATTCTACATTCAGCGCAGTAGAATGAAGCAGGTGAAATTCACAGAAAGCGATGCTAAGCCAGGTTATTATTTTACCTTTGACAAAAATCCGGAAAATCCGGATGCGATATTGGTTAAACAGTACCAGAACCTCAAACTTTACCTGATAAAATGAGAGAACTATCTGTAGTCATCACCGTTCTTAATGAACGGGATAACATTGCACCGCTCATTGCAGCTATAAGAGATGCCCTTAACGGCCTTGATTATGAAGTGGTCTTTGTGGATGACGGCTCAAATGACGGAACTCAAAAAATAATCCGTGAACAGGCTGACGATCGGATCAACCTCGTGGAACTGAGGAAAAACTACGGACAGAGTACCGCCATGACAGCAGGTATTGACCATTCCAAAGGCAAATATATCTCTTTAATTGATGGCGATCTTCAGAACGATCCAACAGATATCCCTTTTATGCTTCGGAAACTGATCGAAGAAGACTGGGATGTAGTTGCCGGAAACCGTGCAAACCGTCAGGATGGAATGTTCCTTCGTAAGATCCCTTCCAAAATCGCCAATGCAATTATCCGGCGAATGACCGGTGTGTACATCAAAGACTATGGCTGTACGCTGAAAGTGTTTAAGCGCGAAATCGCCGAAGATCTCGGAATCTATGGCGAACTGCACCGCTTTATTCCGGTCCTGGCAAAACTTCAGGGGGCAAGCATCACTCAGGTAGATGTAAAGCACCATGCCAGAATCCATGGTACCTCCAAATACGGACTGAACCGTACTTTTAAAGTGATGTCGGATCTGATCACTATGGTGTTCTTCCGCAAATATATCCAGAAGCCAATGCACCTTTTCGGATCTATGGGATTTATTTCCCTGGGACTCGGAATCCTGATCAATGCATACCTGCTGGTTCTGAAACTCATGGGACAGGACATCTGGGGAAAGCCGCTCCTGATTCTGGGACTTATCTTTTTATTAGGCGGTATTCAGTTAATTACTTTCGGAATCTTAGCCGAAATTAATGTAAGAACCTATTTTGAAGGCACAAACAGAAAAACTTACCAGGTAAGACGAATTTTCAATGGACAAAAAGAAGATCTGGAACAGCGTTAAACTACTTTTAAAGATCAGTATTACCGGTTTATCCCTTTATCTGGTATCACTAAAAGTAGAATTCAATGATCTGAAAGAAGCTTTCAATCAATCGAATCCCCTGTTTCTGATACTTGCTTTTTTTGCTTTCGTTGTATCGCAGATTATTTCTTCCTCACGTTTAAATACCTTTTTCAAGGGTATCGGATTGAATATCCCCGAACTGTATAACTTCAAGATCTATCTGCTCGGAATGTTTTACAATCTCTTCTTACCCGGAGGAATAGGCGGGGATGGCTATAAAATATTTCTCCTTCGCAAGAAATTCGAAATTAAGGGAAGAAGATTATTTCAGGCCATATTTTTTGATCGTCTGAGCGGTTTATGGGCATTAGGTCTGATCATCTCCACCCTGGTGATATTCATTCCTGATCTGGGTATTCCAAACTGGATTCCTGTTCTGGTGGTTGCTTTTGGCACCCTGCTTTACTATCTGGTGATGAGACGCTTTTTCTCCGATTACAGTCAGCGTTTTGCCTTAACCCATATCAAAGCCCTGATGGTACAATCTATGCAGGTAATATCTGTCATACTTCTCCTCTATGCTTTAAATTTCAACGGAAAATTCTCTCCATACCTGTTTATGTTCCTGGTTTCATCGCTGGTAGCGATATTTCCTTTCACCGTGGGGGGCTTGGGAGCCCGGGAGCTCGTTTTTGTATACGGGGCCCAATACTTTCAAATGGATCAGCATCTGGCAGTAATCATCAGTCTG
>JBAZHY010000512.1:0-2515 GCA_041652175.1 Pedobacter sp. | reverse complement strand
CTTTCCGTAGCTATGAAACATTTACAATAGCACATCTAATATTTTCCTCCGGATGGTGAGGGAACTTGGAAAAATTACAAGTTAAGGACATCATGACGGTTAATCCCATTGTAGTTAAACAGCATGTAACTGTTCAGGAGGCAGTTACCTTAATGCTCCAGCATCGTATTGACGGTTTACCGGTAGTGGATGATCAGGAAACTTTAGTGGGTATTTTCACTAAAACCCATGCCCTTAAGGCGTTAGGGCTGGATACCAAGATAGCAGTTGCGGATATCATGCAACGAAGTGTGATCACTATCAGCGATGAAGCTTCGCCCGAAGAGGCTTGGCAAACCCCAAAAGTGGGGAGATTGGTTGTGGTCAATAGCGCCGGTCAAATGGTGGGGATAATCACCAGAACTGACCTGGTTCCTGCTTTTCAGCGCATGCTGGAATACGCTTTGGAGGAATTTAAGAGTATTATCGATTCCACCCATAACAGCATTATTGCCGTTAACCGGAACAGTGAAATTGTTATGATGAATAAGGCTGCCGAAAAAATGATAGGGATCGCTGTGTCTGAGGCTTTGGGAAAGGACATAGATAGTATAATCGCTAATTCGGGGTTAAGCGAAGTGATCCAAGGCAGTTCCGGTCAACTTGACCATAAAGTTTGCATTCGTGATGAAGTTATTTTGGTGAATAGAACCCCGATCATGAAGAACGGAATAATTATTGGCGCTGTAGGTGTTTATCAGGAGATCTCTGAACTGGAAAATTTGACTTCCGAGTTTAAAAATGTTAAAAAGATAAATGAAGAACTAAATACAGTAATTGAGTCTTCAGCAGATGGTTTTGTTGTTGCGGATGAAAATGGGAAAATAATAAAAGCCAATCGGTCCGCTTTAGAAATTATGGGTATTTCCAAGAGCAATATCATTGGCACGCAAGTGAAATGGCTGGAGGAAAAGGGATATAATATATCGGTTATCATGAAAGTATTAAAAAGTAAAAAACAGGTAAGTCTGGCTAAAAAATTAAAAAATGGCAAAGAAGTTTTAAGTACCGGTACTCCTATTTTTGATGAAAATGGAAATATATATCGTGTCGTTTCCAATTTACGAGACCTGACGGAACTAAATAAATTAAGCTTCGAGTTAAACAAGGCTAAGTTGGAACTGGAAACTTACAGAATGGGGAATTTATCGGAGAACATTATTTACCGCAGCATTGAAATGGCAAGAAATGTTGAAAAGGCAATCAAGGTTGCCAAGTTTGATTCCACGGTGATGTTATTAGGGGAATCAGGTGTAGGTAAAGAAGTGCTGGCTAAATTAATATACAGTTCCAGTAAGCGCAGTAAAGAACCCTTCGTGAACATAAACTGTGCAACTATCCCCTATAACCTTTTTGAATCCGAACTTTTTGGCTACGAAGGGGGTACTTTTACCGGGGGTAGTAAAGAAGGTCGTATTGGGCTCTTGGAACTGGCTAACAACGGTACCGCTTTTTTGGATGAGATAGGGGAAATGCCCTTGGATTTGCAGGTCAAGTTACTCCGTGTGTTGCAGGAGCGGGAATTTCTCCGTGTTGGCGGTCGAAAGCAGATCAAACTGGATATCCGGATCATTGCGGCAACAAACCGGAATTTAGAAGAGATGGTGAAAAAAGGGCAGTTTAGAGAAGACTTATATTGGCGCCTTAATGTCGTATCCATTCATATTCTCCCTTTAAGAAAAAGGAGAGAAGATATACCTGCTCTTATTTATCACTTTATGCAGAATTTTAACCAAAAACATAATACCAATAAAACGATAACCGCTGCGGTTATTGCTAAAATGGTTGAGTATAATTGGCCTGGTAACGTTCGGGAAATTGAAAATACTATCGAAAGAATGTTAGTTTTAAGTACCGGCAGCACAATTGATCTTGATTCCTTATGGTTTGACTCAGATCAAAATATAATTGAAAAATGGGCCACTCTAAATTATTGGGAAGTTATGAATGAAACGGAAAAAAGACTTATAACGCAAGTATACAATGACTGTAAAAGTACTCGTAAAGCAGCTAAAATATTAGGAATCGATCAATCGACTATTGTGAAAAAACTAAAAAAATATAAGCCGCTGGTCGGATGATTAATATCATCGTGATTATATATGTAATCACATAGCCTTAAGGCCTTATGATTCAACTATTTTAGTAATAAAGCTTGTTGCCTGATGACGCATTTCATCATTTAATACCTTTGATATCTGATAATGTATATTACTAATTATTATTTTAATATAATATATTCTTTCAGTAATTGTTTAGTTGCTGGCATGTTCGTCACATATTTGTGGTATAAATAAATTGTATTGCATTCGCTAACTCAATTACTCCGTTTATGGCACGTTTGTTGCATGAGTAAAGGTTAGTAGGGTATTACCTTGGAGGGGGTGGTTGATGGAAGGTTATTTAGAAGTTTGGAAATGAAAAACCAAAGGGTTCAGGATTGAGTTCAGGATTGAGATTGCAAAAAGTGTAAAAA
>JBAZHY010000511.1:0-2520 GCA_041652175.1 Pedobacter sp. | reverse complement strand
GGAAAGCCTGAACGCCTGATTTCTGCAGCAGATATTTTCTGGTTTCGCAAACGCTCCCAGTACTCTTTTTTGTGACTAAGAAGGATAACAGACTCATCAATAATACCCGGTGAATGTAAATTTTCACAACTAATTAATCCTTCATAAATCAACTGCTCTGGTATGAGTTCATATTTGAGCATTGGAAATCTGTGTCCGGCAGGGAGCGGATGATTATAAATCGGATCGTATGAAATATAAAGCAAGAAAAATTAATTAATGATTATTAATTGGGTTAATAATTTTAAGGAATCCGGTACAGAAACATTCGAAAGCTTAAACTAATAAAATTCTAAATAGCCGGTATTTGGGTTTTACTAGTCAGTTTTTATTACAGATATGAACGACTTACATAAATGTTTCCCTTCAGATAAAAACGCCAGGGTATTGATTTAAATGGTCCCTCAAAGTTCAAACCAATTCTGGCTGAAGCCTTTATCTCGCCTGCAGAATAACTTTTACCTGAGTCTTCTATCCAAATCATATCCGACAGGATATCAGTGCCATTATGTGATTTATTTAAACCCATTGCTTTAGCCAATGAACCCGGTCCCTGACATAAGCGGCGATCATTGTTAAACAGATTCCTCCTTACACGCATATGTTCAATTCCGGTATGTGGTTCCAATGCTCTGATCAGAACGGCATGTGAGCATCCTTCTGCACCAGTAACTATATTAAGCATATCATGAATGCCATAGCAGATATACATATAAACCTTACCTCCTGAACTGTACATGACTTCGTTTGTAGGAGTTCTGCGATTATTAAATGCATGTGAAGCCCTATCCTCTGGTCCGCGGTAAGCTTCAGTTTCAATAATTGTTCCGGCACTTATCTGTCCTCCAACATTGGAATAAAGTTCTTTCCCAATCAGATCCGAGGCCACCTGAACTACGTCTTCACGACGATAAAAATCTAATGTTAACTTTTCTCCCAAGTTTAAAAAGATATAAGTTGAAGTATTTCAGTGAGATATTCAGCGTCAATTTTATCAAAGCTATTGAGTTCATCGCTATCTACATCCAATACGCCTATTACTTTTCCGTTGCGGATGATGGGAATAACGATCTCAGATTTTGAGACTGAACTGCAAGCAATATGTCCAGGAAAGGCATCTACATCCGGAACTATAAAAGTTTTTGATTCACTCCAGGACGAACCACATACCCCTTTTCCCTTTTGAATTCTTGTACATGCCACCGGTCCCTGAAACGGACCAAGCACAAGCTCATCATCTTTAACCATATAAAAACCAACCCAAAAAAATCCGAATTGCTCTTTCAATGCCGCACAAACATTTGCCAGATTGGCTATGAGGTCTTTCTCTCCCTCCAATAAAGCAGAAATCTGGGGAATCAGATTCTTATATTTTTCTGATTTATCTCCCACAGATATTTTAAGATCTTCAGCCATAGAACAAAATTACCATAGATATTAATATTCATTGTCATTATAATAAAATATTTCCGGCAAGACCATTTTCATTTAAATCAAAAATGACCTGAAGAATAGATTTTGATAAATTACCTTTGAATGCTGTGTAACAAGCTTATCGGTATCAACATGATCGTTTCAATTAGTATTGTCAGATATAAACCGTTAATGGTGCCGTTTGCTTTATTAGCTATGGCTATTCATCGTATTCCACTTTCATTAAACCCAAAATGCAGATTCTGGAAACTGATGGGAAATGGAAAGGATGGAACTTTTGATCTGCAACCAGACTGGCAGCAATGGGCAACTCTTACTGTTTGGAATTCTATTGTAGAAGCTGATCGTTTCAATGAAAAATCTTTCATTTCCTGGTGGTGGAAGTTTTTCTGTTCTGAAAAACTGCAGATATTATGTGTTCCTTTAGCCAGTCATGGTCAATGGAATGGTAATGATCCATTTAAAATGGATTTATATGATAAAAATTACTCCGGACCTGTTGCCGTTCTCACCAGAGCCAGCATCCGTCTGAATAAGTTGAAAGCATTTTGGTCAAATGTGAATCCTGTTGCGAAGATTATGAGTCAGGCAAAGGGATATATCACATCTTTCGGTATTGGTGAAGTTCCTTTCTTACGGCAGGGCACATTCTCGGTTTGGGATAGTATGGAAGCTATGAAAGCTTTTGCTTATCAATCTAAAGAACACGCAGAAGTGATCAAAAAAACGAGAATGGAAAATTGGTACAGTGAAGAGCTTTTTGCCCGATTTAAGATTGTTTCCTGTTCAGGAAGCTTGAAAGGGAAAAATCCTCTGGATTATATTGAAATAAAACCAGATAGTGTATAATAAATGAATTGCCAGAATGAGAATAATTGCAGAACTACCGCACCCTGAATGTAAAATCACCATTTTTTCAATGAATCAAAAGTTCATTATAAAACTTGAAAAGGGAGTATTTGAACAGGTCTATAAGATATCAGAAATGGATGTTCCGGATGGAGTGAATGGTGTATTTAAAATTTTAGACGAAAGAGATCGGAAGAG
>JBAZHY010000510.1:0-2522 GCA_041652175.1 Pedobacter sp. | reverse complement strand
TCATGAGCTCCGGTAAAAGAGCCCTTCTCATGGCCAAATAACTCTGAATCGATAGTTCCTTCAGGTATTGCACCGCAATTCACTGCAATGAATGGCCCATGCTTGCGCGCACTCAGGGAATGAATGATATGTGAAAAGACCTCTTTTCCACTTCCGCTTTCTCCGGTAATTAATACCGAAATATCTGTTGGCGCTACCTGACGGGCAATATCAATTGCACGGTTAAGCAGCGGTGAGTTACCAATTATTCCAAAACGGTTTTTAATATCCTGAACATCCATAATCTTTTCCTTCAATACACCGCTTGATCGGGTGTATGATTAATACTAATTAACAATCTGACCTATCAGGGTAGCAGGTGTAGAGCGTTCAATTTTTACATTAACATAATCTCCTGCTTTATACTTTTCGCCGACAGGGAAAACAACGGTAATATTATGTTCGCTTTTTCCTGAAAAATCTTTGTCTGATTTTTTTGAAAATCCATCGATCAGCACCCGATGTGTTTTGCCGATATGTTGCTGAAGCCTTTTGAATGAACATTCCTGCTGCCTGGTAAGAATTTCATTGAACCGGCGTGTTTTGACCTCATCGGGAATATCATCTTCAAAGCGTTTTGCAGCCAGGGTACCGGGGCGTTCAGAATAAGTATACATGTATGCAAAATCATATTGCACATAATCCATTATACTCAGTGTGTCTTCATGTTCTTCTTCTGTTTCAGTGCAGAAACCAGTGATCACATCGGTTGAAATTGCACAATCAGGTAATATTCTTCTGATTGAATCCACCCGTTCAATATACCATTCACGGGTATATGTACGGTTCATGAGTTCAAGTATTCTGCTGTTTCCTGATTGTACCGGCAGATGTATATGATTACAGATATTATCATATTTCTGTATGGTGTACAACACCTCATCGGTAATATCTTTGGGATGTGAAGTGGAGAATCTAACCCTTAATTGCGGGTCTATTAATGCTACCAGTTCAAGAAGCCGGGCAAAATTTATAGTATTTTCTTCTTGCTTGCCATCTTCTGCATGCCATTTATAAGAATCAACATTCTGGCCCAGTAATGTTACTTCGCGATAGCCTTGTTCAAACAGGTCTTTTGATTCCTGAATGATAGACTGTGGATCCCGGCTTCTTTCCCGACCACGGGTAAATGGTACAACACAGAAAGAGCACATATTATCGCAGCCACGCATAATCGAAACAAAAGCAGAAATACCATTGCTATTGAGACGTACCGGGCTGATATCTGCATAGGTTTCTTCCCGCGAAAGCAATACGTTCACCGCACGCGCTCCTTCATCAGCTTTTGAAAGTAAATTGGGAAGATCACGGTACGAATCCGGACCAACAACCAGGTCAACCAGTTTTTCTTCTTCCAGAAATTTGGATTTAAGACGCTCAGCCATACAACCGAGTACACCGATCGTCATCCCGGGACGTTTATTTTTAGCAGCGCTGAATTCACGAAGTCTGTTTCGTACTCTTTGTTCAGCATTATCTCTTATAGAACAGGTGTTGATAAAGATTACATCTGCCTGCTTGTACTGATCTGTAGTCTCAAATCCCATATCCAGCATTAGCGATGCAACTATCTCGCTGTCAGCAAAGTTCATAGCACAACCATAACTCTCAATATAGAGTTTGCGTCCTGTATATTGCTTTGGTCTTTCAAGTAATAAAGCCTCACCCTGACGTGATTCATCGTGCATTTCGGTGTTTGCCAAATCTTTTAAGTTAATTGGACGCTCAAACATTCGTTAAAATAATTAGCCTGCAAAAGTACGTAATTTTCTCTGTAATGACAATTTGGCAGGCATACTTTTTCAGGGATTAACAGAATATTTTTATTTTGTTGAATATATCCGCTATTTATTAAATACGTTTAGAATTAGAAGCTTGGTAAGGAAATTAAAATTGAATATGCCGGAACACAGGAGCAGGAATTATTATTGGAGATTAATTGTCGCAGGAATTTTGATTCTGCTTGTTCTGATATCTGCAGCAGCTATATATCTGAACTATTATTGGCGACCTATTCTGAGTCAAAGAATAAAGGCTGCGATTTATAATTCTACTGACAAGCTATATCATATTGATTTCGATAATGTTCAAATAAATTTTGTGTCAGGAAAAGTAACTATAATAATATTCGTTTTGAACCTGATACTGTGGTTTATGAACAAATGAAAAAGGCAGGTACAGCACCAAGGCATATTTACAGGGTTGAAATTGCGGAGTTAATTCTCAGAAAGATTCAGCCATGGAAAGTTTACAGGTACAATAAGCTGGAGATTAATTCTGTTGAAATTTCAAAACCTGCATTGCAGGTAATTTTTTCGGATATCAGGAAAAATGAAGAGGAAATAAAGGATAAGCGACTTACTGCTTATCAGCATCTGGCACCCTATCTCAAATCTGTGAAGATAGGTAGCGTGATATTCAGAGATGCCGATTTTAATTATGTAGATAAAAGCTTAAACGGTAACAAAACAACCTCTCTTAAA
>JBAZHY010000509.1:0-2523 GCA_041652175.1 Pedobacter sp. | reverse complement strand
TTCATTTTGTCTACATTTGTATCAAGCAATCAGAAAATAATTGCTTACACACTGTAGGGTGGTGAAATTTGGCAGACACACCTCCTCGTCTCGGTGGCGAAGATTTGGGAAATACCGTAAAAGGGAAATAACTGCTTCGTGAAGGTTCGACTCCTTCCCCTACAGCAAACCTTATTCAACAGGTTTATAATTGGTTAGTTTAAATAAGCTCCTGCCCATCAGGAGCTTATTTTATTAAAGCCGGTTATTAATTCCCTCTTTATTAACTTCTCGGCATAGTCTTATTGCAAGGTTCTAAATTTTAAGTTCAAAAATTCCTCTTATATTAGAAATATTCATTATAAATTATACTTTATTTACCATTATGATAAAAATTAAAATAAATCATTAAAACATTTGCAATGAATTGGATGTTTACTTACATTCGTATCAAGCAATCAGAAAATAATTGCTACACACTGTAAGGTGGTGAAATTTGGCAGACACACCTCCTCGTCTCGGTGGCGAAGATCTGGGAAATACCGTAAAAGGGAAATAACTGCTTCGTGAAGGTTCGACTCCTTCCCTTACAGCAAACCTTATTCAACAGGTTTATAATTGGTTAGTTTAAATAAGCTCCTGCCCATCAGGAGCTTATTTTATTTTAATCATTTAGTTTTTGTAATCTTTCATTATTATCGGTTTAGGGCAAAAAAGGTTCTGAAAATTACTTCGGAACCTTTTTATTTATTATGATAATTGCAGAATTATCTTGAACCATATTTATCGGAGAATTTTTTATAAAGCTGCTTATGCAGGTTGTCAAGATTAACAGATCTGCCTTGTATGAATGCAGTTTCAACCTTGTTGCCAAGCATATCGAGTGCATCGCCATCGGAAATAAACAAAGTTGCATCTTTTCCCATTTCAAGGCTTCCGGTAGTTTTGTCTATACCCAGGATCTTAGCGGTATTAAGACTAATCATTGATACCGCCTGTTCTTTGCTGAGTCCGTATGCTGCGGCAGTACCCGCCTCGAAAGGAAGGTTACGCTGTCTCCAGTATCCTATGCCTGAAAGCGAATAAAGAATTCCTGCGTCATGGAGTATTTTAGGAAGTTTATAGGGCAGATAAACATCATCCTCGGTTTTATCAGGTAAAGTCTGGGTTTCAATCAGAATTACCGGAACCTGATTATCCCTGAGCAGATCAGTTACCAGGTAAGATTCTGTTCCACCAACTATTACCAGACTAACCTGATGTTTTTTTGAAAATTTAACGGCTTGTACAATATCTTTTGCACTGTTTACATGGATGAAAAGTTTTTTACTTCCGTTAAATAGTCCTTTCATTGCTTCGAACCTTCCGTTAATTTCTTCCGGTTTAGCAAGCTCTGAGTAAGCCTTTGCTTGGGTTAAATAAGTATCAAGGCCGGCAATTGCTTTTTGTTGTGCTTCTTTCTGTTCGGCCGGAGGAGTAGCAGACATTTGTCCGAAAAACCCGCCACCGCTTCTTACCACCGGCCAGTTCAGATGTATACCGATATCATTTTTATACAGAGCATCTTCCCAGTTCCATCCGTCGAGCATAACAACTGATGATTGTCCGGCAAATAACCCTCTTTCAGGAGTTGGCTGAGCCATCAGCACCCCGTTTGATCTTACTGTTGGAATTACCTTTGAATCGGTATTATAAGCGATAATTGAACGGATATGAGGATTCATTTCACCCACGTCACTCTGATCATCGGTTCCTTTTGCACCCATTTCAACCTCAATAAGTCCGAGTGAAGTTACAGGGGCAATGAATCCCGGGTAAACATGTTTACCATTGGCAGGGATAATGGTCGTGTTTTCTGAATTGAAGCGTACACTTCCTGCATCGCCGATTCCGGTAATCTTTCCATTTTCGAAGGATATGTATCCGTTATTTATAACCTGACCTGTACCGGTATGGATTGTAGCTCCTGTAATGGCTACAGCCTTGATCTGTTTCTTTGCAGGTATAATATTTGCCTGTCCGAATACGAGTGTAGTACAAAACACTAAACCCGCAATGCTTAAATATTTTTTCATGTTGTTCATCCTGTTTAGATTAATGGCTTAATGAATATTGATCTGTGCTTTCCATAGTTTCACATTCATAAAGCCGCGGACGTTGGAAAGCAGGTTTTACTGTAGCACTTCCGCTTCCTTTTGCTTCGATCATTTTCTGAATAATCCTGCTTTGATCGGCTTTTAATGCTTTTTGCTTTTCAGCATCCTGATCTATATCCCAGTAAGCAATACCATCTACAAATGTTTTTTCAGCTTTAGCATAGATTGACAGAGGATTATCCGACCATAAAACCAGGTCTGCATCCTTACCGACTTTCACACTTCCAACCTTGTTATCTATATGTAACATTTTGGCCGGGTTAAGGGTAACGAGCTTTAAGGCATCTTCTTCATTCATTCCACCATAGGTAATTGCTTTGGCTGCTTCCTGATTCAGCCTTCTGGCCATTTCTGCATCATCAGAGTTGAATCCGGTAAGTACGCCAAC
>JBAZHY010000508.1:0-2528 GCA_041652175.1 Pedobacter sp. | reverse complement strand
TTTACCACTTCTTATCTCAGGCTCACCCATTTCAACAGCCAGATTTCTCAGGTCCTCAAGATTTAGTTTTCCCTGCTCAAAATCCATGCCCTTCCCTGAATCGAAGGAAGCATAACGCTCTTTGCGGATCTTAGGGTAATCTGATTTATTCAGAATTTGATCAGCAGTGATAAGCGCACGGGCAAAAGTATCCATACCACCGATATGAGCATAAAACAGGTCGGCAGGATCTGTAGAATTCCTTCTGATCTTGGCATCAAAGTTAATACCGCCACCGCCAAAGCCTCCGGCTTCAATAATCACCAGCATAGCTTCAGTCAGTTCATTAATATTATTTGGAAACTGGTCGGTATCCCATCCATTTTGATAATCGCCCCGATTGGCATCGATCGAGCCCAGCAAACCGGCATCTGCACTCACCTGAAGCTCATGCTGGAAAGTATGTCCGGCCAGTGTTGCATGATTTACTTCAATATTGAGTTTAAAATCATCCATCAGATCATACTGACGAAGGAAAGCAATTACTGTTGCCGCATCATAATCGTATTGATGTTTGCTTGGCTCGCAGGGTTTAGGCTCAATAAAGAAGGTTCCTTTAAAACCCTGTTTACGTGCATAACCCTTTGCCATATGCAGGAAACGTGCAAGATGTTCCTGCTCGCGCTTCATATTGGTGTTTAACAAACTCATATAGCCTTCACGTCCGCCCCAGAACACATAATTCTCACCATTTAATGCAATTGTTGCATCCAGTGCTGCCTTTACCTGTGCTCCGGCATGGGTGAGTACATGAAAATCAGGATTGGTTGCAGCTCCGTTCATATAACGACGATGAGAGAAGAGATTGGCAGTGCCCCACAGTAATTTCACACCGCTGGCCTGCTGCTTTTGTTTGGCATAAGCTGTAATTGCCTGCAGGCGACGCTCATTCTCTGCTATATCATTTCCATAATCCACTACATCCACATCATGGAAACAATAGTAAGGCAGGTTCATTTTGGTGATAAATTCAAAGGCGGCATCCATTTTATCTTTTGCCCGGTCTACAGCATCACTCTTTGAATCCCAGGGGAAAATATGAGTAGGTTCTCCAAAAGGATCCGATCCGTTTCCAACAAATGAATGCCAGTAAGCACATGCAAAACGTAAAATTTCTTTCATGGTTTTGCCTCCGATAAGCCTGTTCTCATCGTACCATCGGAATGCGAGCGGATTATCTGATTCAGAACCTTCAAATCTGATCTGTCCTATGCCTTTAAAAAATTCTTTATCCCCGGTAATAATATTCGTCATGATCTAAATTTAATGTTTCCTAATTTAGAGATTTTAACGGGAATGATTAATTCATAATTATATTTATCATTCCAAGAATTTAATTCCTATGAAATTATTGCTCAGCATATTCGTCATTATTATTTCAGTATTCAATACTCAGGCACAACGCCCGGCAACAACTAATTATGATGAATCAAAAGTTCCGGCATATACACTGCCTGAGGCTCTTAAAACGAAACAGGGTAAAATTATAAAGTCATCAAAATCCTGGGAGAAGATTAGAAGGCCGGAAGTGCTTGATCTCTTTGCTGAAAATATCTACGGACAAATGCCTAAGGATTTTGATGAGATTAAATTCTCATTAAAAAATGAGGACCGCAACAGTATGGATGGAAAGGCACATCTGAAAGAAGTGCTGATAGAGGTTTTCCGTAATCAAAAGCGGGTAGCCATAAACCTCACCCTGTTTATTCCGAATAATGCAAAATCACCATCACCTGCATTTCTTCTGATCAATAACAGGCCTAAAGAAAATACTGATCCTACCCGTTCGATCAAAAGCGAGTTCTGGCCGGCAGAAGTATTGATTGAAAGTGGTTATGCCATCGCAGCCATACATGTAAGCGATATGGCTCCTGACAATAAGAATGAGTTTATGAACGGGGTGCTTCAGTTATATCCGGAACAGCTCAGTGCAGATAATGGTATGCGTGCCATTGGTGCCTGGGGATGGGGTGCCAGCAGAGTAATGGATTATTTTGAAACTGATCCGCAAATTGATTCTAAGAGAGTTGCCATTACCGGCCATTCACGGGGCGGTAAAGCCTCTTTATGGGCTGCGGCCAATGATCAGCGTTTTGCTTTATGTATCAGTAACTGTTCCGGAAATACCGGTGCTGCACTGGCGCGCAGGCAGTTTGGCGAACGGGTGAAAGTGATTAATACTGCTTTTCCGCATTGGTTTAATACGAATTATAAGAAATACAATGATCATGAAGAGCTGCTGCCTGTTGACCAGCATATGCTGATTTCATTGATAGCACCAAGACCCGTATATGCTACGAATGCTTCAGAAGATCTCTGGGCTGATCCTAAAGGAACTTTTCTATCGCTCAAAAATGCAGAAGGAGTTTATGCTTTGTATAACTTAAAGTCTAAGCTGCCCGAGACTCCTCCGGCATTAAATACACCTATAATTGAATCCCCACTGGCATATCATAACAGGGAAGGAAAACATGACCTGACGGTATATG
>JBAZHY010000507.1:0-2538 GCA_041652175.1 Pedobacter sp. | reverse complement strand
GCAGAAAATCCTAAAGGTGAGCTCGGTTACTATTTCATCAGTGACGGAAAAACCGAAATTCCCAAACGTGTAAAAGCAAGGGCACCAAGTTTTAATAACCTTTCAGTATTGCAGGAAATAGGAAGATGTGTTTTAATTGCTGATCTGATTGCGATTTTAGGATCGATAGATATTGTCCTTGGCGAAGTAGACAGATAATGAAAAGGCTCTGAAATAATTTCAGGGCCTTTTCATTAATAAACCTTTACCATATAAATATAGGGTTCCAGTTTTTTAAACTGATCTTTCCGGCTTAAGCCTGAAAGACTGTTTTTCTTATTCAGAATTAATTTATCTTCAAGAGAATCCTGAGGAATTGCTCCGATTGACTTCAGAATATACGCCGATTTAATAGCAAAAGCAGCACCATCTGCAAGAGCCTGCTTACCATTAATTATTCCGATTACATTACCTTTATTATCCAGAAGCGGACCTCCGCTATTTCCCGGGTTTACCGGAATTGAAACCTGATAAGCTACTGTATCACCGGCAAAACCGTTTCTTGAGCTCACATAACCTTTACCATAAACTTGTTCATCCCTTGGAAAACCGATAGTAAACACATCTTCACCAACATCAGATGCAGATTTTTTAAATGTATAAGGTAAACTGCCAAGATTTTTAAATTCAGGATCATTAATATGAAGAACAGCCAGATCATAAGCCGGATCAATGTAAATCATTTTTACTTTGAATGCTTCCCCTTCAGAATTCTGAACATATACAGAATCTGCCCCTTTAACGACATGATAATTAGTGACCACATAACCATTGGATGATAATGCAAAGCCTGTACCTCCAAACTGTCCCGGATCAGCCGGACCGCGGGAAGGTTTATCATTCATGTCTTTAATAAGTGCATTTTGAGAACGCTTAATGCTATTGATCTCACGACGTAAAAGGCTTACGTTAGTAGTGATTGTTTTAGAGAAATAACCGGTTGATAATAAAGTACCTGCAACAGCTATCAAAGCAACAGAAGCAGCAATTGCAGTATTAATTTTGTACTTCTTCCACAATTTCCTCACAATGGGAGCTTCTGGAGCAACTTCTTTTCTGATAGCCTGAATATCCAATGATTCATGGATAGCATTCATTTCTGAGCTCAGTTTTAAACGCTTACCATATTCGGAAAGTTGAAGAACCATATTAGAATGCTCCACTACTTTAAGGTCAAATTCAGGATCTGATAATCTTCTTTTTTCAAAGTCGACCATTTCAGTTGCAGATAACCCGCCAATGAGGTATGCATCAATCTGGTTTAATAATTCAATATCACTATTCATCTTCTTATAATTAAGTTTGAAAAAATAGCTTCTTCAAACGCTGCAGGCATTTATATTTTTGAGTTTTGGCATTATCTGCGTTAGTATAACCAAACTTTTCAGAGATCTCCTGCATGGATCTGTTTTGTATATAATAATCTTCTATAATCGTTTTACATGGTTCCCCCAGCTGACGCAGGGCATATTCCATTAATTCAAATTGCCTGTCCTTCTCTTCATGACTTTCAAGATCATCCTCTACAGGAATAAACTCTGAAAAATCTTCAATATTTCTGACTGTACGACTCTGGGCGTTTAAACGCTTAAGCCACAATCTGCGGCAAACAGAATATAGAAATGTTTTAAGTTTACTGTTTAACTCAAAATTTCCACTTTTAACTTTATTATAAAGAACAATTACAGACTCCTGAAATATATCTTTTGCATCATCTTCATTTCCGTTGTTGTTCAGTACAAGCTGAAGTACCATCGGGAAATAAGAAACATACAAGCGATTCAATACGTCTTTTGAATCATTCAGTATTCCTAACACTATTTCACTATCTGCTGGAACTGAACTTTTTATCTCTTTTCTCACTATTAATACTTTTTATGCGGAATTGTAACCCAATGATAGGAAAAATATTTTTTTTATTTTTTTTCAATCATCAGGGTTACCTTTTCAGTTTCGTGGTATTAAGTGTAAATTATTTAAATAAATTTAAACTCTAAACGATGAAAAATTCTTTCAAATTCGGTTTCTTAGCTCTAGCTATTTCTTTATCAGTTGCTGCTTGTAACTCAAACAAAACTGAAGAAGCTGCTGTTGATACTGCTGCTACTGAAGTAGCTGTTGATACTGCTGTTGTTGATTCTGCTGCTGTTGATACTGCTGCTGTTGATACTGCTGCTGCTCACTAATTAACCCAAAAATTACAAAGAACCTTTCCGGAATCCGGAAGGGTTTTTTTATTTCCCGACAAATGGTCTTTCTATTTTTCTCCTCTATTTTAGATTTCCATTTCCAAAACTGCGTTTTAAGCACAAAGAATGTAAAATGTCTATACTTTAATGGGATCTCAGACCTGCCGAAGCTCTGCATTTAAGCCTAAGCCCTTCTGTTTTTAATTAACATGAACGCGACAAAATATTCAAAAAATCCCGTACCTGCCTACAACAGGGGGACATAGTATTTCCCGGTTGCTATCCTACTTACAGACACAGATAGCCCTGA
>JBAZHY010000506.1:0-2539 GCA_041652175.1 Pedobacter sp. | reverse complement strand
TCAGAATACCCTGATCGAACTGGGCAATGAAATCGGATTGGATCCTGTCAAGCTAAAATCTGTGCTTGAAAGCAAACAATACACAGATGACGTCAGGGCTGATATTCTGGAAGCTCAGCAAATTGGAGTACGGGGAGTGCCATTCTTTGTTTTCGACAGGAAATATGCTGTTTCGGGTGCTCAGGAAAGCCAGGCCTTTTCACAGGTACTGGAAAAATCATTTGATGAGTGGAAAGCGCAAAACCCTATCCTGAACCTGGAAGTCAGTGAAGGACAGGTTTGTACTCCGGATAATGGTTGTCAGTAATAAAATTCTGTTTAATGAAAATATAACAGGATTTTAAAGTATTCAGGAATATATTGATTATCGTTTAAAGTAAATTCCCTCAGCCGTTTTTCCGAGTATCCAGACTTTATCCTCTTCGGTAAAGAATGGTATGATCTCTTTAATGATCAGATATTCAAAGAAATTGGCAAAAAGCATTCTTTGCGGACCATAAACATCGTAAATACGCTTCAGATAAGGCCAGACATCACGATAAGGAGATTTTTGCTTCGACGGATTATGCATGGATGTGCGGATATAAACGTTCGGAAATTTGGCCAGATTCAGCAGTGGAATAATTCCTTCGGAATCCGGCTTACTGATATCGATCATAGCCAGATGATCAATTACAATTTTGACGCCCGGAAAGCGCTGAGCCATATCAGCCACCTGCCCTATTTGCTGTGGTGCCAGAAAAATATTGAAGGAAGCATTTAATTCCTGTGCCTTATTCCACCAGGGATATGAACCCGGATCGTTCATCCAGACCCGCTGAGGATCCTGTATCGGACTGAGACGTAATCCGATCAGGCCATCTTCCCTGATCAGTTTTTCAAGGCGTTCCGGGTTTTTCGGATCAGCAGGATCGTATAAGCGGTTTCCGAACAATAATCCGAATCCGGCAAAACGATCAGGCCAGGTCTTGACACAATGAATAGTATAATCATTATTCCTCCCGTAATAGCAAACATGCGAGATCACCGTTTTATCGATGCCATGAATATTCATTTCTTCGATCAGATGTTCACCGGAATAATCGCGGGGAGGTTTACTTCCGGGACAGGTAGAAATTTCAGGATCGATCGGGAAACGCGAATCATTCATCAACCAGACATGTTCAGAAGCATTGATGATTGGTGCTTTTTGAACTGATTGAAGCAATTCCGGAACAGTACCGGCCATTTGTTCAGGACTCATTGCCTTCAGTCCTTCAGGCATCATTCCGGCAACAGGAATTGCCGAAAGCATTTTTAGCATCTTTCTTCTGTGCATTTTCAATCTAATAACCTATTTATTAAAATCCTTATTATCAAATTATTAGGATTAAATTAAGGAATTTACATGAATGAGCAAGTATTTTTATAGGAATTCAGGATCTATACTATCTGTCCGTAGAGAAATCTACCTTGCTGTTGTACAGTTTAAGCGCAGCGTATCTACGGATAGAGAATCATGGCTGTAGAATTAAGTAAAACCCAAACAAACATTGTTTTACCTTCCCTTTACTTCCTCCCTTGCAACGAATATTCTTTGATCAGCTATAATAGATTTGTGCTTATTGAAATTATCTTTTCTTAAAAAATCCGGAAATTATATTAATAATTCCTCCACCCGACTTTCCACTGTCCCCGGATAGTAAACTGCCTGTAATACTTCCGAGATCAAGGTCAGCACCTTTACCCTGTGAAAATTTCCCAAGAATATCATTAAAGTCGACCCCCGAAGCCATTTTATTATCAGTAGCCGATTTGACTACAGAATTCATATCAATACTGGTGTCGTTCGGATCGGCCACTTTTTTAGTAAACTTGCTTATTACTAAGGGCAATACGCTCGCCACAATATTTTCAGACACTTCTTTCGATAAACCAAACTTTTGTCCAAGAGTACCGATAAGGTTTTGTGAAATATTATTTACCATCAGACTACCAGAAACATTTTGAACGTTTGCCCCCTGACTGAAAAGATCCATAACACCTCCGATGTTTCCCCCTGAAATAGCCGAAGATAATCCACCCTGAATAGAATTTAATATCTCCTTTTGAATTTCTTCATTATGTTCATCAGGAACAGATGTGTTTTTCACAACAGCATCTTGCGTATTCTCCTGAATCAGGTTCATTAATTGATCGATCATATCTTTTATTTTTAAGAACTTATTAAAAATTTAAAAATTCAGCTTTAGTACTGTAATTTCGAATATAATAATCTCCCTCACCGTCTTTTTTAACAATAAGGAGATAATCATCAACCTTAATCCAAGTTAATATTAATTTATAATAATATTCTTAAATAATTGTTATTTTAAATAGCCTGATCGGCAGAAAATACCATGAACCGGAGTTTAACGGTAACGGTTCGGGTTTGCCAGGAGACAAAAGGCAGACAAGCGGCAGGCAAAAGGCAGGATAATCCGGTACTTCACTCTGATGTAAGCCGGTATTCTTCAGTAAGGCTTCAAATCTGATTCGGCAACAGCCGAAGATTTCCCGA
>JBAZHY010000505.1:0-2545 GCA_041652175.1 Pedobacter sp. | reverse complement strand
CTGCCCCGCCTGATTTTACTGTAGCCTATTCTGGTTATCCGATTCAGAAATTCTCAATGGACGATAAGTATTTTGATACCCGTACTGAAAGCTATAATTCAATTCCAATTATGAGATATGCAGAGGTATTACTCAATTATGCAGAAGCTAAGGCTGAATTAGGGACTTTAGCTGTTGCAGACTGGAACCTGACTATCGGAGCCCTTAGAAGCCGTGCTGGTATAAGCAATGCATCGGTAATGCCGGTAGCTGCTGACCCTTACATGAAAAATCAGTTTTTCCCTAATGTTAGCAATCCCCTTATTCTTGAAATACGTCGTGAACGCGGGATAGAATTTGCCGCAGAAGGATATCGTTATGATGATTTACGCCGATGGAAGGCAGGTAAACTTCTTGAAAAGGTTTATGAAGGAATATACGTTCCTGCCAAAGGCCAGTTGCTGGATTTAAACGAAGATGGTAAAGCTGATGTAAGCTTTGTCGATAAAGTTCCTTCTGTCAAAGTTCCAGGCGTTACCTATTTTGTTGTGGATGGTAATTCTTCAAAATTATCCGGTGGCGATAAAGGGAATCTGATATGGTTGAGCAATACTCCAAAATCATATCCGGACAGAAATTATCTGTATCCGATTCCAGCTAATGAAATATTATTAAATCCAAAACTTACCCAGAACAAAGACTGGTAAATCTCAAATAAAAACAGGATGACTAATGTTCATCCTGTTTTTTATTTAAATCAATTCAATTTGAATCAAGCAATGAAAAAAATCAAATGTCTATTTCAGTTTTTACTAATCCTGTTTCTTTTCAATCCATCTCTAACGGCATTAGCTCAAATAACTGAAAGAATAAACCGTGTTATTACACTTCCTGACATTCCGGGATATAAAACCCTTAAATGCGATTTTCCTATGCATACAGTCTTTTCTGATGGACATGTATGGCCAAGTTTTCGTGTTAATGAAGCAATACGCGACGGGCTCGATGTGATTTCATTGACAGAACATATTGATTATGAAGGGTTTCCTGAGGTTGTTGCCAGGGATTATAACCGATCTTATGAAATTGCCGTTGAAGCCGCAAAAAACAAAGGTCTGCTGATTATAAAGGGAGTGGAGATTTCGCCTAGGGTACCGCCTTATCATAATAATGCTCTGTTCATAAAAGACGCAAATATTTTGCCAAGCGATTACATGAAAGAATGGAAGAAGAAGTTCATAATGAAGGATACAATTACCCGGGAACAACTTCTTGCACCTTTTTTAGAAGCTCAAAAGCAAGATGCCTTCGTTTTTTACAACCATCCGGGGTATTCGTGGTGGGATAAAAAAGATACTGCAATATTTACCTCTTTTCATAAAGATTTATTGGAAAGAAAAATACTCAAAGGTGTTGAAGTCGTTAATTCCGGAGTATACAATATTCTGGCTCACCGGCTTGCTATGAAATACAACCTGACTATGGTTTGTAATACCGATGAACATTATGACAATTCACCACGATATGCGAAAACACATCGGCCTATGACCCTTGTTTTTGCCAGAGAGAAAACTCCAGAAAGTTTAAAAGAGGCTATGCTTGCAGGAAGAACAGCTCTATATTTTGATGATTATCTGATTGCCAGACAGCGTGAAGCCGATGCATTTTTTAAAGCTGCAGTAAAAATTGATACAGAACGTAAATTAAGAAACGGAGAACCTATACTCAATATAAAACTGATCAATGCCAGTGATATTCCATTTAAAATCCAGGCATCAGCTGATTTTGACATTGAGAAATATCCTTTCGGTCAGGTTACACTGGCCGCTCATGATACTACCACAATTACTCTGAAGGCGCTTTGGAAATATCCTGAAAGCACTCCGCTTAGAATGAAGGTTTTAAACCTGATTACCTCACCCGATGAAGTTTATCAGACCACATTTATTCTGCCTGCTTCGGAAAGAAAAAAATAATTCTTAAACAGGTCTGAAATTCCCCGGGTTTATGTGGAATCAGACCTGTTTATTGAAATTATTGGTTGAAATGAGTTTTCCTCATATCTAAGAGACCTTTTATCATTATTTAATGTAAACCGTCTTGATGTTCACAAACTCCCTGATTCCATACAGTCCGAGTTCCCGCCCGTAACCGGATTCTTTAATCCCGCCAAAAGGTAAACGGGGATCTGATCTGACAAATGCATTGACAAAACAGGAACCTGCTTCCAGATGTTTTGCAGCAATTTCTTCTCCCCGGGCAATATTCCGTGTATACACTGCAGCACCAAGACCAAAGATGGAATCATTGGCTATCTGAATGGCATGAGGTTCATTTTCTGCTGTGATGATAGCGGCTACCGGACCAAACAGTTCTTCCTCATAAGCCGGCATTCCTTTTTTTATCTGAGTAAGTATGGTAGGCGGGAAGAAGGAATGAGCTCCTGCCGATACTTCACCACCCAAAATGCATTTGGCACCCATACGGATACTTTTCACTACTTGCTGATGTAGTTCATCCCTGAGATCAGTCCTTGCCTGCGGACCGATATCGGTATTTTTTATCC
>JBAZHY010000504.1:0-2548 GCA_041652175.1 Pedobacter sp. | reverse complement strand
GAATGGTGTTATATTGGTAACCACTAAAAAAGGAAGTAACACCCAATCGTCCATAAACTTTAATGCACAATATGGTTTGCAAAACCCAGATCATATGGTAAGTCCTTTAAATTCATTTGAATATGCCTCATTATATAATGAAGCTTTATTAAACGATAACTCTTCTGCTACACCACGATATAATCAGACTGCATTAGATGCCTATAAGGATGGTTCTAAGCCATTTTTGTATCCCGATAATAATTATCAAGATCAGTTTATTAAAAGTACTGCGCCTTTTCAGAGATATGTGACTTCGGCACAAGGTGGTGATAATAAGGTAAGGTACTATGCCATGTTGGGTTACCTGCATCAGGATGGATTATTCAATGGTGGAAATGGACCAGATTATAACAGTAACAATGCTTATAAACGATTTAACTTCAGAGGCAATGTTGATTTTGATATCAATTCTAACTTCCTGATTTCTGTGAATTTAGCTGGAAGAGTTGAAAATCGTAGAAACCCTGCAATTGGGACTCCTACTTTAATGGGATTGATAAATAATACCAGACCCAATGCTTATCCTATTTTAAATGAAGATGGAACTTTTGGAGGAACCACGGAAGATCAGAATAATATTTTAGGAGCAATTACATCTAATGGAGTAATTAATGCTAAAGAAAGGGTTGGATCTACAAACTTGAATGCAAAGCACAAATTAGATATGCTTGTCAAAGGCTTATCTGCCAATGTTTTGTTCTCTTACGACACTAAGGGAGACTATACTTCTGGTTTCAATCAGAATTATAGGGTTTTTGATGCTACAGGGACTGGTAAACCAATACCTTATCGAACAGAGACGCGAATAAGCTATAGTAGTGCAGCTTATGCAAATGCTTACCGGGCTGGTGAAATTTGGGCAGGGTTTGATTATGACAGAACATTCAATGATCACAAAGTGAATGCTAGTATTCGGGGAATGAGATCCGAAGTTATTGATTTCAGAAGTCGTACAGATTTTTCACAGCGCATGCAAGGTGTTTCTTCAAGGGTTGAGTACAGCTATAAGCAAAAATATTTACTGAGTCTTGTGGGGAATTACTCAGGCGATGACGATTTGCCGCCAAGTAAAAGATATGGCTTCTTTCCGGCGATATCTGCAGGGTGGATTGTATCGGATGAAAAATTATTTAACAATAGTGATTTGATTAGTTTTCTGAAATTACGAGCTTCTTATGGGCAAACAGGAAACACTTCAATCGGATTTGGTGTGGGTAGTTTAAGAAGATTCCCTTACGAAAGCAGATATACCCGTAATCTTGTTTCTAATGGTAGCGGCTATCAGTTTGGTGCCGGTTTTGCATTTACAGGGTCAGCTAATGAGCTAAATGTGGGTAACCCAAATATAACCTGGGAAACATTGACAACAACCGATGTAGGCTTAGATGTTAATCTGTTTAAGAATTCCATTTCAGCAACTTTCGATGTCTTTAAGAATAGAAGAGAAGGAATACTTACCAGCGCATCTGTGCCAGATATAATCGGACAAACTATTGGAGATTTGAATGAAGGTATTGTAGAGAGTAAAGGAATAGATGGATCATTACTTTATAGTAAAGATTTTCGTGATTTCAAACTTACCTTGAACGCCAATTTTTTATTAACAGATGAGAAGATTATATATCAAGGCGGTCAATTAGGTGTACCCACTTATCAAAGCACTATCGGATTTGAAACGGGCTCTGGTCTGTATTATGTTTCTGATGGTCTCTATCAAAATGCTGCAGAGATTACAGCGGCCCCAAAATCTACTCTCTCTAATCAGATACTTCCGGGTGATATTCGTTATAAAGATGTAAATGGTGACAATCAGATTGATGCAAATGATAGAGTGAGGTATAGTTTCGGATCTCCCAATTATTTCGGTTTCGGAGCAATTATTAGATATAAAATAGTTGATTTAAATGCTCAATTTCAGGCTACATCCGGGCAAAAAATGAATATTAGAAGTATAATTGATACAGGTCCATCCGCCTTCAACCAAGAAAGTTTAAAAAGATGGACACCCGCTACGTCAGGAACGGCAATTTATCCGAGAGTGGGGATTGCTAATTTGGGCAATAACCGGACTGATTCGGATTTTTGGGTTCGAAATGCAGATTATCTAAAGTTAAAAACCGTTGAATTAGGGATTACTCTCCCACAATCTCTGGCTGCAAAAGCTAAGATGCAAAGCCTCAGGCTTTATTTTAACGGATTTAATCTGTTTACTTTCTCAAAATTGGATTTGGATGTTGATCCTGAGCTCCCATTTTTAGGCTCGGGTGCAACTTACCCTTACATTAAAACTTATTCTTTTGGAATCAATGCTAAATTTTAATCTTAAAATTATGAATAGATATATAATTCAATCGTGTTTCATCTTTTTCCTGATAGGTTTTTCAGCTTGTAAAAAAGATTTTTTAGAGTACGATTACGCTGTTGACGGTACAATTTCTGAACAACAGGTTTTTGCGTCTAATGAACATACCAGAAACTTTCTGAATAATATTTACCGCGGATTAGT
>JBAZHY010000503.1:0-2557 GCA_041652175.1 Pedobacter sp. | reverse complement strand
CTTTTTAAGATAAGAACGCAGTAATTCATATTGCCGGTTAACAGGAAATCTGTTTTCTTTGATCTTATCAGGATTACTTTCCAGAATATTGTCGAGATATTCCTCAAATGAAAGCTTCTTTCTTGGTAGATACCAGTTCACTTCCTGCGAATATTTAGAATCCAACCCTGCCCAGACAACATCAGCAAATGCGAAATACTGAGCGGTAAGCATTAATTCCAGCTTGAGTTTATTCTCAGAGGTGCCTCTTTTATTCTCTTTATCATTATAAATCAGAGAATCCAGCGAAGCAGAATAAGGAAGGGATCCTACAATTCCATCATACTTAAGGTTCATAACCCTTTCAACAAGGTTTGAAGCATGTTCAATCATGCCTTTCTTGTCGAACCAGGCATAAGCCATATTCCTGTGACTGTAAAATAGTCTGATATTTTCAGCATATTTATTGAAGCGAGGGTACTTCTTTAGAAACTTATCGATCTCTAAACTGTCAAAATTTGCTTTTGACTGGTCACTGAATCTTCCCGCAATACTTCTGTTCCAGATATAGCGGTCAAAGTTCAGCTGATAATTTTCAGGAATCGAAAAAACCTTTTGGCTTTCCTGGCCTGATCCCCAAAACGGTAGAAAAAGCAGAAAAACCTTAAATAGCAATCTAATAGAATATTTAACCCTCATAAATAATCAACAGTTAATCTACACCCAATAAACCCCCACACTAATTTCACTACTATTTGATCAATCCTCTTGGTCTTACTCCGACAATATAATTAACAGTTACCTGATCATTTGTTTTCAAAGTGCCCATTAGTCTCCTTTTAGGTCTAACCTGATAAGTACTCAATTTTAAATTCTGAGTTCCGGTAAATACAATAGTGCCGTCATTCATTAAAGTAGCTACCAAATCCATTCTGACTACTTGTGTAACTCCACCAATAGTTAGGTTACCATTTGCCTTTATCTGGAATTGAGCATTATCTTCCATCGGACTGATTTCTGACTTTAAATGATGAAATGTAATTTTATCAAAAGGGTAAACCTTTAGTGCTTTATGTGCAATTCGATCCATATAGGCATTCGGACTACTGAGATTCTTAACGGGAACTGTAAAGTGCAGCGAGTTAATAGCATTCAGCTGCTTATTAATAACGGATAATTCCGCATCACATTCTACGCTATCAGTTTTTAGTTTCCAATTATAATTATTGGTATATCCACTTACCTCTACCTGTCCTGAATGAAATTCATAATGTCGTTGCTGTCCAAAAACAAAAGTTAGAGGCATCATCAAACAAACAAGCATCAATATCTTTATTTGTATAGAATACTTTAAGCCGAATAAAATGCCACTTATCATTTCCATGATTCATTCATTTTGAAATTCTAACCTCATTAATCCCATTTGAACCGGGGTTCAAATAGCCATTTGAATGGTTTAATTTCAGATTCCGGTTTTAAACCATAACGATTTATACTATTTTCTTTAATCAGTTCAACTGCTTCTTCTATTGAATCAGTCAGCAGAAACAGATTCATATCAGACTCTGATATCGACCCGGCTTCTTTCATCATTTCAGTATGTTCAATTAGCTTTTTATGAAACTCTTTACAGAATATAATAACCGGAAAATTGGCAATTTTTTTAGTTTGAATAAGTGTTATAGCCTCAAAATACTCATCAAGGGTTCCAAATCCTCCCGGCATTACCACAAAGGCAAATGAGTATTTAACCAACAATACCTTACGAACAAAGAAGTGTTTAATCTCTACCCATTTATCTAAATATGGATTTTGATGCTGTTCATGCGGAAGTTCAATATTACATCCGACAGAACGTCCTCCAACGTCTTTTGCCCCCCGGTTTGCAGCTTCCATTATTCCCGGACCACCTCCGGTCATGATTGTGAAGCCGAGCTTCGCAAATTCTGCAGATGCTTTTCTTGTCAGTTTATAATATTCATGATCTTCCTTAAAACGGGCAGAACCAAATATAGTAATACAAGGGCCTATAAAATGCAGTGCCCTGAACCCTTTAATAAATTGATTAAGAGTAGAAATGGTAAAAAGTAATTCCTTTCGTCTTGACTGTGGTCCGCTTAGAAATTTTATTTCAGATTTCGTCATAATTGTTCTTTATTGAGTTTTACCTGTCCGGGTTTTACCTGAAGAATACAAAGTTCATCTGTCCGGCCATCCCTGACCCATTCCAGACTGATCTGATTATTAAAGTAATCCTCCAGAATAATGCCCCAATTAGCAATAGTAAGAATTTCTTCGTCATTTAGTACAAACTTTTGGCGCAGATCAAGCGGAGTACTGATCATTTTTCCATTTCCGGCATCATCAAAACTCATCATCGAACTTTTATTACCCATCCTTTTCTGAATAATAGACTTATAGCCATTAACAAAATTAGGTTTATAAACAATTATCTCATCCTGTTCATACAGAATTTCTTGCCCAATCTCCCAGTCTCCTGAAATGTGAACTACATCCGGGAATCCACTTTCAGGATCAGCAGTATAAGCAAATCCATGACCTGTATATTCAGAAGTAT
>JBAZHY010000502.1:0-2562 GCA_041652175.1 Pedobacter sp. | reverse complement strand
TTCCTCCATTCACTCCATTAGTGTTTGAAATAGAAATGGTAAATATCATTCCTGCCAGTGGTGCTTCTGCCCCTGTTGCAGCAGTTAAGTAATTGATATTTTTTACATAAAAAAAGCCTCTGTTGAATCAACAGAGGCTTTTTTTATGTTCTCATCCGACATATATTGGCAGGCTTAAATCTTAACACAATAAGGGAAGGATTTGATTTTTTTAATCATCATTAAAAAAGAATCATTTAATCTATTTTGCTGTTATCCAGTACTTCCTGATAGTATTGTTCATAAACAGGAAGTATAAGACCCAAATCAAATTGTTTGGCCCTGTTCAAAGCACCCTCCTTAAATTCTGCAAGCCTCTGGTCATCCTTCAGAATGTAAATGGCATGTGCAGCCATTGCATTAATATCCCCTACGTTATCCATGTATCCGGTCACTCCGTCAATATTCAATTCGGGCAAACCTCCTGCATTGGATGTAATAACAGGCACCTTGCAGGCCATGGCCTCAAGAGCCGCAAGCCCAAAACTCTCTGATTCTGAAGGCATAATGAATAAATCTGCCACAGATAATATCTCTTCAACCGCATCCTGCTTCCCTAAAAACCGAACATTCTCACATATCTCCAGATCACGGCAAAGCTGTTCGCAGTACACACGCTCAGGGCCATCCCCAACCATCAGTAGTTTTGAAGGAATCTCTTTCTGAATCTTTTCGAAAATATGCACCACATCCTGAGTTCGCTTTACCTTTCTGAAGTTAGAGGTATGAATCACAATACGTTCATTGTTCGGTGCAATCGCGAGTTTAAAATGATCTTTGGCTTTTAAGCTAAACCGCTGGAGATCAATAAAATTCGGGATAACCTTGATATCTTTCGTTACCTCAAAATGCTTATAAGTATCCTGTTTAAGATCCTGAGAAACAGCTGTAACGCCATCACTCTGATTAATTGAGAAGGTAACAACCGGTTTATATGTAGGATCTTTCCCAACAAGAGTGATATCTGTTCCGTGCAATGTAGTTACTACAGGAATATGAATATTATACGTAGCCAGAATCTGCTTAGCCATAAATGCGGCTGAAGCGTGTGGAATTGCGTAATGAACATGCAGCAGATCAAGCTTTTCGAATCTAACTACATCAACCAGTTTACTTGCCAGTGCAAGTTCATAAGGTGGATAGTCAAACAAAGGATAGTTTGAAACAGAAACTTCATGGTAAAACAGATTTTCAGAAAAGAAGTCGAGTCTTGCCGGCTGTCTGTAAGTGATGAAATGTACCTGATGCCCGTTATCAGCAAGAGCCTTTCCAAGTTCAGTAGCTACTACTCCACTACCTCCAAAGGTAGGGTAACATACAATTCCTATTTTCATAAGACAGTTAAAACCAATTGGTTTATAATTATTAAGGGTCTAAAATAGTTGTGTTTCGAAGCAACGCCAACTCAATACAAAGTAAATTGATTAATTGCTTATTAATGTTAAGTGAATGTAACAAATCATGTATTGAACAAAAATACGACGAATTACTTTCTTATTGCTTCATAAATAACATCCTGAATCCGTCCCCTGATATTAAGTTCTATCAATTTGGCACTCACTTCCGGATTTACACGATTTGACAGGAAAATATAAACCAGGTTATATTGAGGATCTACCCAGACACAAGTTCCGGTATATCCTGTATGTCCGTATGTTTCTTCTGATGCAAGTCTTGAAGGATAACCTTTAACACTTTCCGGATCCCAGCGATCAAAACCAAGTCCGCGCCTGCTGACAGACGATTGTCTTGCCGTGAACATATCAACCGTTTCGGGTCTGAAATATTGCTTATCTCCATACGTTCCTCTATTCAATAACATTTGAAACAAAATGGCCAGATCATTGCTACTGGCAAAAAGACCCGCATGACCTGAAACACCTCCAACCATCGCAGCTCCCTGATCATGGACATAGCCCTCGAGCAAAGTCTTTCTGAAAAGCTTATCATCTTCAGTAGGTATAATTTCTTCCCTAGGAAATCTTAATCTCGGATTGAATCCTGCCCTTTTCATTCCCAATGGTTTGTAAAACTCATCCATCACATACTTTTCAAGGTGGGTTTCCGATTGTCTTTCGACCATCTCTTTCATAAAGTACATACTCAGGTCACTATATATATATTTACCACGATTGGCAAGTGTGGAGTTAAGCATCTGAGGCCACATGACAGATTTGAAATAATCTTTCCTGATATAATATTTATCTGCCACCTTAGTAGGATAAGAGGCCGAGGAATCACGGCTATGATCTGAATTATTCAAATTTCTGTAAAAGGGAATAAAGGGAATAAAACCTGCCTGATGAAGCATGACTTCCCTGACAGAGATATTCACTTTATCTGTGTTTCGGGCTTTGGGAATATACGCTCCGACAATTGTATCCAGATTAAGTTTTCTCTGTTCAAATAAGCGCATAACCGCTATGGTTGTTGCCGAGATCTTTGTTACCGATGCCAGATCAAAAATATCTGTAATTCTGGTTGGAACCGGATCAGTATAGGTACGTGTACCATATGCCTTAT
>JBAZHY010000501.1:0-2576 GCA_041652175.1 Pedobacter sp. | reverse complement strand
GATTTCTTGAATGATATTTGGAAGTACTATACGGTAAAAGATGGGCTGGCAGGAAATTCTGTGCTGAGTTTGGCTAAGGACAGAGATACTCTCTGGATAGGAGGGAAAAGTACCATAACCAAATTTAACCTCTCTGAAAATACCTTTGAAAAGTTTGTCATCCCGGTAGATTTCGAAAACGTATCCTCCCTTGCTGTCAATAACAGGTATGTTTGGGCTGCCGACGGAGATTATAGGTCAAAACCATTGGTTGTGCTTGATAAAGAAGCAAAAAATCGGGGGGATTACTGGGCGATAATACCCAATAAGGATTTTAACGCCAGGCATGTAAATACTCTTGCCACTGACGGAAAATACCTCTGGATTGGCACGGACGACGGCGTAAGACAGTACGATTTCGAAACCAAGGAATGCTCTTCAATAACTACGGGATTAAATTCAATTACAGGAAATGTCAAATCTATTATAGTGACTGAGGATTTCGTGTGGTTTGGTGCGGCGAGATTTGCTTGTTATGATAAGGCTGACAGGTCTTGTAACGTGTGGTTAAAGGGGCAACAAAGCATTTGTTATATTGCGGCTGATGGGGAAGATTTTCTTATGAGCACTTCTGGTAATAGTCAAGTTGTAAGATTTAACCCAGACACCGAAAAATGGACTGTAGGCATCCAGAGACAGTTTATAGGCACTAACAGTCTATTTGATATACTCGTTGACGGTAAATATGTCTGGGTAGCCACTGCAGAAGGAATTGATCGGTTTAACAAAAGGAATTTAAATTGGGACCATTTTACTGAAGAGCAGGGTTTGCACGGTAATTCTGTCGGTTCGTTGGTATCCTGCGATAATGAAATTTTAACCGGAGTTTGGAGACACGGAACATCCTCATTTGATTGTAAAAACTCAAGGTTTATTCCTTTCACATCCGATAAGGAACAAATCGCAGAAGAATTGATGCCTCTTTTGACAGATGGAAATACAATCTGGTTCCAATTTTTCAGCAAAGGAAGTTATTCGGGGCTAAAAAAATACGATGCCTTAACAAAAAAATGGAGTTCTTTTTCTGAATCATCCGGCCTGCTGCACAACCGGATTTATTCCATGGCGGTAGACGATAAATATGTCTGGATAGGGACTATGAATGGAGTGAACCGCTACGACAAGACTCTTCAAAAGCTGGAGACCTTCCTTGAACCCAGAGATGTGACTCATGAAAGCGATAATTTAACTTATGCTCTTCAGCCTGATGGCGACGACATATGGATTTCCATAAGAAACAAGGGGCTATTTAAGTACAATAAGAAAACAGGCCAGGGTAAATTATATCTTGAAGAAAAACACCCCGCTCCCTATACATATGATTCCTCAACCTGCTGGGTTGAGAATATTCAGTTGGATAAAAACTATCTTTACCTTGCAACCAATAAGGGATTGATCATTTATGACAAAAATAATGATGAGTGGTTCAACTTCAATTTTGATGAATTTTTAGGCTGGGCATGGCTAAATAATATCCGGATTGACGGAGACTTTTTGTGGTTGGGTTCGAGGTCTTGGGGACTGGCCAGATTCGATAAAAAATTATGGCTGGAATACAACAAGCTTTTCCCTTTGGAAAACAAATGAAAAAACTGCTTATTATCGGGCTAGCAACTGGACTGGTAGCGGAACTGTTGAATACAGTGACCTTTCCCCTGAAAACTGCGCCAGTTATAATCAGAGTATAATATAAAAAAGGGCTTCTATCTCTTAAAGATAATGCCCTCTTTTTGATCTCATGCCCAGAGGAACAATGAAGAAAACAGTAAAAATAACGCAAGAACGGCTTTTAAAAACTTTGGTTTATTTTATAGTCTTGTTCTTCCTTTTACAAGCAAGAAACCTATTTGCCACCGTTGATATGTGGCAGATTATAGACTGCAAATCGCGCATCTTCATAAATTTTTGCTCAAACCACGACGATTTCCCCCGTAACATTCTTTTTGAATACAGACATGAAATTGAAGCCCTGGACTATGTAAGAAACACCCTTATCAGAGAAAAGAAAATAGAGGATATCCCAATTTTGATAATTCTTCCCCGCGACTTCCCAGGATGGGGACCAAGAATATGGATTAAACCGCTCGGAGAGGAGAGAGGAACGCAGATTTCGATTGAGAATAACGGCTTACTGTTGCGAGAGGAGGGGGAAAAACTTTTCTCAAACCTTGGTCGTTGTTACACTATTTACATTCCCAGTCAGCAGGAATCTTACGACAAGTTATTAATTCTCACCATGGCACTGCAATTTCTGATGACTGAAAAAGCAAAAATAACGGTCCCTGATATTTCTGAGCTAAAGAAATCTCTGGAACAGGACCTGCCCGGATTTTCAAATATACTATTGCATTTCGACCCTGTTCCCTCGCCTGACGGAAAAACCGTTATCCAAACAGTCTGGCGTGACGGAACCGTCAACTTTGAACTTGTCTCCACGGCTTCAAAATCTATCCGCAAGTTGGAACCGTTGAAAGGATATATGGCGTATCTTCCACTCTGGTCTCCTGACAGTCGCTATGTGGCTTATGCTTCTCTGG
>JBAZHY010000500.1:0-2579 GCA_041652175.1 Pedobacter sp. | reverse complement strand
TGTACTCACCTAACGCTTTATAGCGGACAACTGAAAAATCCATCTTGTCCAGTTTCGGACGAGAGGCCAGGGTTATATGGGGCTTAAACTGTCGTTCATCCAGTTTAAAGCCTTTAGTTTTGAGTTCATGATGGAGATGATGCCTTAATCGATTCAGTTCAGTTAAACTTCCGCTTACCGCTGTCCATAAGGTATGAGGCTTTTTTAGTGAGGGAAATGCCCCTATTCCTCCAATGATTAAGCCAAACGGTCTGGAGTTGCCGGCTGCTTTCGTCAGGGTTCCTGTCAGAACCGAAAGCTTATCGGGTTCTAGTTCACCCAGGAATTCTAAGGTTATATGAAAATTATCCATTGATTTCCAGGATCCCTTAATCCCAAGATCTCTTAATTCGGACTGGAATTTAAGTAAAATCTGTTTGATCTCAGCAGGTAGATCAACCCCAACGAATAATCGCATATACTCTTCTCCCCTTCAAATCTACATAATTACGACCGTAAATCACCTGAATTGGGGGGACTTCAATGTGCTTCACTCGCCCTGATTACCAACGTCTGGAGCTGCCTCCGCCTCCGCCTGAACCCCCGCCGCCCCCAAATCCGCCGCCACCGCCTCCTCTGCCTCCACCGCCTCGGAATAACATACCTAAAATGAAACCGAAGAAGAAACTGTTAAAGAAACGATGATCGAAATAGATTAACAAGATGAGCAGGATACCGATGATTACTTTAGCCCAGAGGGGCAGGGGATTATTTGATGAGGATGAAGATGAATCAGGTAATGCTTGCGGCGGGTTGATCTCCAGGGTTACTTGATACTCCTTAGCCACTACCTGAGCTAAAGCACTGTAACCATTCAGAATTCCTTGATTATAATCATTCTTTTGAAAATAAGGGAGCATATACTCATCCTGAATTTGACCCGTCTTAGCATCAGGCAAAGCACCTTCCAACCCATAACCTACTTCAATCCGAGAGATCCGATCCGTTGGCGATACCAGGATTAGTAAGCCATTATTTAAGTTTTTATCGCCGATCCCCCATCCCCTCAAAATAGATAAGGCGTATTCTTCAGGTGCTGTTTCGTTCAAGCTGTTTACCGTGACAACCACAATTTGAGCTTTCGTCTTTTGTGCCAGCGAGGCAGACGTTTGAATAATTAGTTGTTCGGCAGCCGGCTCAAGAACATTGGCCTGGTCTAAAACATAAAATTCACGACTCGGTTGAGGGATGTCCGGGCTTGCTGCCCTTAATGGGGAGGCAATTGCCAGGAATAGCAAAATCAACACCGCAAGAAGGGGTATCCTCTTCATGTGGTTTCATTCCCTTCATTTTACACGTTATTTCGAAAAGTCGACTGTCGGGACATTCTCTACATTTGCATCCGGTTTGAAATAATCCCTTGGTCCAAAGCCCAAAATCCTGGCATAAAGCGATGTGGGAAGAGTCTTTATTTTAGTATTGTAGGACTGAACAGAATTGTTATAGTCCATGCGAGCTGTAGCAATGCGATTTTCCGTACCGGCTAACTCATCCTGCAAGGCCCGAAAGTTAGCATCCGATTTGAGCTGGGGATAGTTCTCACTAATGGCTAATAATCTTCCCAGGGCACCGGTTAAAGCCTGATCAGCCTCACCTTTATCTGTTACAGTTGCAGCACCCGCTAATTTTGCTCTTGCCTCCGCAACATCAGTAAAGATCTCTTTTTCCTGTGAGGCATATCCTTTCACAGTCTCAACTAAATTGGGAATTAAATCTGCCCTGCGCTGTAACTTACTTTGCACCTCACTCCAACTCCCATTGACCTGTTCTGAGATTTTTACAAGATTATTGTAACCCGAGATCAGCAGCGCACCCAGAATGATAATAATACCAACCGGAATTAACCATTTTTTCAGCATCTTTATTCTCCTCCATATCCTACGTATTTCATAATCATGTCCATAATTCAGTTCCTGATGCAAGCTTTCAATTATTCAATTTTCTTATTCTTTGTTATTCTGTAAAACCCTTTCTTTTTACAATATTAATACCTGTCCATCCCTAAGATCATTATACCAGTAACTTCCTTTGGGTAACAACAGTCGAACTAATTATAACGCTTTTTGATTTACCAGATTCCTTTGAAATATCACCCGTTATGTAGATTAATAAACAAATACAGGGCTTTCGGATCTGTTCGTTACCTGGTAGTAGCAAACTCCGAAAGCCCTGTATTACTGCATTAAGATAAGTTATATTCCAATTCTCCCTTTCCGATTCTCACCTAAACTGTATAGATCACAATCCCCTAAAGGAAAGCATATTTCTATGCGAATAAAACAAACTGTTAACCTTCTTGCGTAAATTCCTGTACATAGATGTTGTAAGGACTAGCTTGATAAGCAACCCCCAAACCTATATGAGTAAAATTAGGATTTAGGATATTGGCACGATGTCCCTCACTCTGCATCCATGCTGTCATTGCCCTGGAAGCCGTGCTATTTCCTGCAATGTTCTCTCCTGCGTATCTATAGCTGACTCCTTCGGCTTTTATCATATCAAAAGGAGAACCATAGGTTGGAGACGTATGACTAAAATAA
>JBAZHY010000499.1:0-2581 GCA_041652175.1 Pedobacter sp. | reverse complement strand
TGAGAATATCCGGTATGTCTTGAATTTCGATTCATTAACATATGGCCCCAATTTATGGATAAACTCCAAAGACCAGAGTGTTAAAGATCTGATCAGGGATATTCACAGGGATCTGAAGCTTCAAACTACTCCGATTTACTCTGAGAATGATGGCTTCGTTATGGACTCATTGCCTTTCAGACCATCTGGTGCCAAAGCCTTGCATGCAAACAGCAGAGGCTATGATGAAAAAACACTTCCGGTTTATCATCGGCCGGATGATACCGCAGATAAAGTGCCGCTTGATTGCGTTGAAACTGCTTTTCAGGTATTTGACGAATTTATCAGGAGAATAGATAAAGAATGATTTAAAGTTTAATAAGACAATTAGAAAATACACAATTAATAATTATACTATGTTTTTTAAATTCAAGAAGAAGATCGCCGTATTAGGTTTGCTGATGTTATCAGCAGCTATGGCAGATGCCCAGTCCAAAGCAGGATGGTACACAGAAGGAAAGGATTATGCACCCACCAGAAGGATCAAGATCAATGTGACCAATCCGCTAAGTATCGCTGTAAAGGGAGCTTCGGTAGTTGTTCCGAGAAAAAGCCTGCCTTTTCAGAATATACCTGAAAGGTGGATAGGAATAGTCGATCCTAATGGAACACCCGATCATGAGCCTACTATGGAAGAATTGAAAAAGAATAGTGGTTATGTGAGGAGGAAGGAAACCAATGGACATTATGTAGAGCTTCAGGTTGATGATAAGGATAAAGATGGTGTCTGGGATGAGATCTTTTTTATGACCGACCTTGCCGCAAGAGAATCAAAAGATTTTTATATCTATATCGATCATTATGAGCGCGGAATGTATGAGCATAAGGTTCATGCTAATATCGCTAATTATGGTCGCCATACCGTACCATTATGGGAGTCAAAGGATATGGGGTGGAAGTTGTGGTATCCTCATGAAGTTGACCTTCATGGTAAAAGAGCTCCCATGCTGACTGCCTATTATGAGTATAATACCAATAAGTCGGGTTATTACATGCCATGGGAGATGGGAACAGACATTATGACGGTTGCCAGTACTTTCGGTGCCGGTGGTATGGCTGTGTTTGAGAATCCAAAAGATATGGAAAACCCTTCACGTGCTTATCATTCTCCGTTTAAAAACAAGGGGCCTTTTGACGACAGCCGTTTTGCTTTTGATGTAGTTTACAATGGTCCGCTTCGCAGTATGATCAAGGTTACCACTACTAATTGGAACTCGGGTAAAGGCTTTTATGAATTAGAACAATATTATACCGCTGTTGCCGGCAAAAGCTGGACGACTGTTGAGAATAAGTTCACGAAATTCCTTCCTCCAAATGCCGATGTGAATTTCGGTGCCGGTATCAGAAAGATCATGAATGAGTATACCTCCGTGAATAAAAAGGGAATTGCCATCTCCATGGGTAAGGATATCGAAGCCAGAATTCCGGATGAAGATATCGGTGAGGAAGTATTAATGGTGCCATGGCAGGGAATCGCTATGGTGATCCGTGATAAATATAAGCCTGAATACAAAAGTATTAAGAACTTTGGCGGTAACCATGTGTTTAAGATGCCGGTTACCAGCGACCTGAGTTTTGAATACATGCTTCTTGGAGCATGGAGTCATGGAGAAGTAAATAAGGACGAAAAAACATTCGTGAAATATGTAGATGATGAAGCTGTGAAATATAATAACCCGCCAGTCATCAAGGTGTTCGAATTTGAAACAAAATCTAAATAATCAGACTATTAAGGGGGAAATAATCACTTCCCCTTATTAGGTTCTTCTTACCATTAAACGCTGTCTTATGAGAACTATTTATCTTCAAAAGATACAACTATTTACCATTCTGTGTCTGATCGGGTTTAATCTGCCTTTGATTGCTCAAATCAAGGTGGGTGTAGCTGAAGCAATCATAACACCACCTGATCCAATCGGTGTAAAGATGGCAGGGTATGATAGAGGTACCAATACCTCCACCGGTGTTCACGATGATTTGTATGCCAGGGCTCTGGTTGTTGAGGGAGAAGATGGCACCCGTTCAGCCATGATCACGGTTGCAGTAGTCAATATGAATGAGGCAGTAATGGATGAGATCCGTACCGGTGTAAATAAGGAAACCGGTATCCCGTTTAAAAATGTGATTGTTTCCTCAACTCATACTCATTCCGGACCATTGATGGGGTCGCCGGATAATCCCTATGTTAAGTTCTTTATCAGCCGCGCAGTGAAAAGTGCATCCGATGCCTGGAGGAGCAGAGTGCCGGGCAAGATTGGTGTTGGTTCTACTGAAATTTTCGGAATGGCTCAGAACGACCGTCGTATGGAGTACGGAGGACTTCCTTCTGATCCCGAAGCAGCTGTAATCAAGGTTGAAAATGCAGCGGGTAAATTACTCGGTGTCTTTTTTAACTATTCTTGTCACCCTTCAGTACTTGATCTTCATAATCTGAAGTTCACCGAAGACTGGCCCTATTTTACCATTAAAGGAATTAAGGAAAAATTACCCAAAGGAGTGATCGTAGGATATTTCCAGTCGGCCCAAGGTGATTCGAAAGTAG
>JBAZHY010000498.1:0-2583 GCA_041652175.1 Pedobacter sp. | reverse complement strand
GACAATAAGCATTAATCAGAAAATATAGTGACTTACATGAGTATTCTTCATCATCCACTATAAGTGCATTAATTGACATAGGCATGTTTTTATAGAGATAGTCTAAACTATCAGCAATTTAAAAAAATGCCCGATGAAATTAGTAAACGGTATACTAATTTGAGTATTTGTATCCAATCACCTGTTGTTCCGTCATTTTGGGCAGTTCCCTGAACTCATATTGCTGCGTTCTGAGCTGAGGTTCAAAGCCTGCTTCGCGGATAGCATCCTGAATACCCTGCGAGGTAAAGCGGTGTGGTGCGCCGGCAGCAGAGACCACATTTTCTTCAATCATGATCGAACCGAAATCATTGGCTCCGGCATGCAGACAGATCTGTGCTACGGGCTTACCTACCGTTAGCCAGCTGGCCTGTATATTTTTAATATTTGGCAGCATAATGCGGCTCAGTGCAATGGTACGGATATACTCATCGGCAGTAACCTGATTGCTGATACCCCGAACTCTTTTCAGCAAAGTACCATCGTCCTGAAATGGCCAGGGAATAAAGGCGATAAAGCCTTTGGTATCAGCAGGCTTTTCGGCCTGCACTTCACGTAGCCAGACCAAATGCTCAAAACGTTCTTCAAGGGTTTCCACATGTCCGAACATCATGGTTGCCGAAGTAGTGAGCCCCAGTTGATGGGCAGCACGCATCACATCCAGCCATTCCTGTCCGCCGCATTTACCCTTGGAAATCAGCCGGCGTACACGGTCGTTCAGAATTTCAGCTCCCGCACCCGGCAGCGAGTCCAGTCCGGCTTCCATCAATGCTTTCAGTACTTCGGTATGACTCATTCCTTCCAGTTTGGCGATATGCGCAATTTCAGGAGGGCCTAATGAATGTAATTTTAAAGTTGGGTATAGTTCCTTAAGCTTTTTGAAAAGATCGACATAGTATTGCAGACCCAGATCGGGGTGATGCCCTCCCTGTAAAAGCAATTGTTCGCCACCATAACGGAAGGTTTCGTCAATCTTTACTTTATAAGTTTCAATATCGGTAATATAACTTTCTTCATGCCCCGGTCTGCGGAAGAAGTTACAGAACTTGCAATTGGCAATACACACATTGGTGGTATTCACATTGCGGTCGATGATCCAGGTTACTTTGCCGTGCGGAACCTGCTTTTTACGTAATTCATTGGCCGTATACATCAGCTCGGAAGTAGCTGCATGTTTGAACAGAAATAATCCTTCTTCAGCCGAAAGAAACCCGAACTGAAGCGCGCGTAATAGCAGGTCTGCTGTATTCATGTCCAAAGATAACCAGAATATGCAAATTTGAGAACGGACAATTGAGCTAAGGAATTAATTTGACACTTCGTCAATGATTCAGGGTAAATCTCACTCTTCATCTTTTATCCTAAAGGATTCCGATCGAAAACAGAAGTGAAAATTAACCGGTCTTATACGGATATAACTATCTAAGGGTGGGACAACCTGCATCGCCTTCCGGAAACTGGATTTTAATTTTTTGCAGTCTGTTCCTGAAACTCAATAATTTTTTTCTTCAGGAAGGAAGATTAATTATCTTTATAATTCTAACCAATTAAAAATGACCTGTAAAGAACAGTACCTGTATCTCCAGCAGAAAACAGCTGATTGCTATCAGATTTGGGTTAAAGCTCAACATCAACTGGCAAGTGATGAAGATGGTTTTCTGAATGAGCAGTTATGGGATAATCTGGAAATCTCAGCTTCAGACCTTCAAAAAGCTCAGAATGAATTTAATAAGTTTTGCAGCCTGATCCGTAAAGGCAAGTACAGCGCCGATGATGTTTTGAATGAACAACAGGCTTGTGCGTGATAGTTATCGATTGCCTGCTATCTGGATTTTGCCTTGCGTCAATTATATCTCTTAATTACGAAAATTCCGTTTGCCCGTTCGTTCAATCTACCCCCACAGGAAGGAAGGGCATGATATTATAGTTAGTACTCCATATGCTCATTTACTGATTTGCTAATTTCCTCATTTCCCAATTCTCCCATTCCTCTCCATAATTTTCACTAAATTCGCGTCCTCAATTTGATCTGATCTATGGTTTCTTTCGAACGTTTCACTCTCGCCAATGGCCTTAAAGTTTTGGTTCATGAAGATCCGACCACACCCATGGCTGTGGTTAATATTTTATATGATGTGGGTGCCCGGGATGAGCATCCTGACCAGACCGGTTTTGCACATCTTTTCGAACATCTGATGTTCGGAGGATCCGTCAATATCCCTTCTTATGATGAGCCTTTACAGCGTGTAGGAGGTGAGAATAATGCTTTTACCAGTAATGATATTACCAATTATTATATCACATTACCTGCTGTGAATCTGGAAACAGCTTTCTGGCTGGAAAGTGACCGGATGCTGAGTCTTGCTTTTTCAGAGAAGAGTCTGGAAGTTCAGCGTAATGTAGTTTGTGAAGAATTTAAACAAAGATATCTGAACCAGCCTTATGGTGATGTATGGCTGAAGCTGAGACCAATGGCCTATAAGCAGCACCCTTATCAGTGGGCAACTATCGGCAAATCTTTGGATCATATTGAAAATGCGAGGA
>JBAZHY010000497.1:0-2586 GCA_041652175.1 Pedobacter sp. | reverse complement strand
TAACTAAAGCCCCCACACTTTTGCCAATCCAGTTTCTCTGCATTTCTTTCAAAGGCTCCGGCCAATCGATCGTATCAAGTCCCTGAAGCAAACGATCGGCATAAGCTGTGATCCTCATACTCCATTGCATCATTTTCTTCTGTTCTACCGGATGCCCGCCCCGCTCTGAATAACCATCCTTCACTTCATCATTAGCCAGAACAGTTCCAAGGGCCGGGCACCAGTTTACAGTACTCTCACGGAGATAAGTCAAGCGATATTTCAACAATTCGATTTGCTTTTCTGCATCTGATTTAGTCTTCCACTCATCAGCAGTAAAAGCAGTTACATCATCATCACTTACGGCCTTAATTCCGGCTGAACCACCAGTCTCAAATTTTTTCAGCAATACTTCAATACTCTCAGCCTTATCATTTTCCACATTATACCAGGAGTTGAAGAGCATCATGAATATCCACTGAGTCCATTTATAATAGGATGGATCACTGGTTCTGACTTCACGACTCCAATCAAATGAGAAACCTAAATTATCGAGCTGTTCACGGTAACGGTTGATATTTGCCTCAGTAGTGATTGCCGGATGCTGACCGGTTTGAATGGCGTATTGTTCTGCCGGCAGTCCAAATGAATCGTATCCCATCGGGTGCAACACATTGAAGCCTTTGAGACGTTTATAACGTGAAAAAATATCGGAAGCTATATACCCGAGCGGATGGCCAACATGCAGACCCGCCCCTGAAGGGTAGGGAAACATATCCAAAACATAATATTTAGGCTTTTCTGAATTGTTATTTACTTTAAAAGTCTGATTGTCGGCCCAAAATCCCTGCCACTTCTGCTCTATATCCCTGAATTGATAATCCATCTTAAAATCTGATAAGCTGCGAAAATACTAAAATATGCGATTTTATTGAAGTTCTAGCTAAAACCTGTCTCCTCATTATTTATCAATATTTAGCATATATTTTATTTTTAACAAAGTTTAACAATGAAATCAGGGCATATAGGCACATAATTTTTACCTTTATGCATTGAAATCTTTATTTTCGCACCACATAAATTGCTCATGGAAGAATTTGAAAGAAGTACATCCGCAGGAAAAACCAAGACTATCTACGTTTCTACCGTAATCAGTGTTGCACTGGTTCTGTTGATGACGGGTCTTTTGGGACTCATTCTGGTTCATGCTAAAAACCTTTCAAAATATGTCAAAGAAAATATTGTTCTCAATATTATTGTCAATGAAGGGGCTAAAGAAGTAGATATTACTGCACTGCAAAAGCAACTGGATTCAAATCCATATGTATTAAAAACCCAGTATGTAAGTAAAGAACTGGCAGCCAGAAACCTGACCAAAGACCTTGGAGAGGATTTTGTAGATTTTCTTGGATACAACCCCTTACTTTCATCAATTGATGTTTATATGAAGGCAGATTATGCTAATAATGAAAGTATTCAGACCTTCAGCTCACAATTAAGTCAGAATAAACTGGTTAAAGAAGTGATTTATCAGAAATCATTGATTGATATGGTAAATCAGAATATCCGGGGTATTGGACTTGTTATATTAGCCTTTGCTTCTATCTTGTTGATTATTGCTGTGGCCCTGATCAATAATACTATACGCCTGGCCATCTACTCACAACGTTTTCTGATTAAAAGTATGCAGCTGGTTGGTGCAACTAAAGGATTTATCCGCAAACCATTTTTAACTTACGGCATTCTTCATGGGCTTTTAGGCGGATTAATCGCCGTCATTCTTCTTCTCGTTACGTTATACTTTGCACAACAGCAGGTTCCTGAAATGATTATTCTTCGTAACTGGTTTGAATTTGGCATTGTATTTCTTTCGGTTATCGGAATCGGAATTCTGATTTCCGGGCTCAGTACCTATTTTGCAGTAAGCAAATTCCTGCGTTTAAAAATTTACGAACTCTATAAATAATGGCACAAAAAAACAATCCAATTAAGGAAAGTAATGAAGAACAAGCTTTTGTGTTCAGTAAAAGCAATTATAGCCTGATGCTTTTGAGTATCGTGGTTGTAATTATTGGCTTTATACTGATGACCGGTGAAACGGATATTTACAGTTCTGGAAAAATCATACTTGCCCCACTCGTAGTCCTTGCCGGATTTGGCATTGGATTTTATGCAATTCTAAAAAAGCCGGCCGGAAATAAATAATGAATACTTTTCAGGCTATTTTTCTGGCTGTTATAGAGGGGCTTACTGAGTTTTTACCGGTATCTTCTACCGGACATATGATTTTGGGATCTTCGCTGATGGGAATTCAGTCGGATAATTTTGTGAAACTCTTTACCGTAGCTATTCAATTGGGTGCAATTCTTTCAGTGATTGTGCTTTATTTTAAACGTTTTTTTCAGTCGTTCAATTTTTATTTTAAATTACTGACTGCTTTTATTCCGGCAGTATTTTTCGGATTATTACTCAGTGATAAAATTGACCAGTTACTTGAAAGTCCGCTTGGAGTTGCCATCGCATTACTTATAGGAGGTGTCATTTTACTTTTTGTAGATAAGTGGTTTAATGACGGGAACATTGATAATACAGACGAAATAAGTTACA
>JBAZHY010000496.1:0-2593 GCA_041652175.1 Pedobacter sp. | reverse complement strand
AACGAAATAACATTAAAGTTGGGCTTTGCGGACAGGCTCCAAGTGATATTCCGGCATTCGCAGAATTTCTGGTAAATGAGGGCATTGACAGTATTTCATTTAATCCGGATGCATTGATAAGAGGTATTGGAAATATGAACAGGGCTGAAAACCTGAAATCATAAGAAATCAGCGGGATTAAATCTGAAACTAATACAGTTTACATTTTAGTTTCAACCTCTATAGTCTTCCGGTTTAAAACCTTTTAAATTTAGTTCAATGAACTGGCATACAACAGATATTTCTGAATTATACCGGACTCTGGATAGCTCTTCTTCAGGTTTAAGTGGCAGTGAGGCAGCAATACGTTTGGCAAAACTCGGAGAAAACACTATTACAGATCATAAAAAGAGAACAATCTGGCATATCATTTATCACCAGATCAGTGATTTTATGATCCTGATTCTGATGATTGCCGCAGTAATTTCAGGAATTGCAGGTGATCTGGCCGATAGCATCATCATACTTGCAATCATCATCATCAATGCTTTTATCGGATTTTTACAGGAATACAGAGCTGAAAAAGCGATGGAATCATTGAAAAATATGTCGGGCAGCCATGCTTTAGTACTTCGGGATAACCAGCCTGTAACAGTTAATACTACAGAACTCGTAACTGGGGACATAATCCGACTGGAGGCCGGCAAGGTTATACCTGCTGATATTCGGTTCATAGAGGTTCATTCCCTGAAGGTTGATGAATCTGCACTTACAGGTGAGTCGGAAAATACAGATAAAACTGATAAAATCCTTAAAGACCCAGTTCTGCCATTAGGCGACCAAAGCAATATGGGTTTTAAAGGTACTTTCATAACGAGCGGACACGGAACGGCGATCATTGTATCAACAGGTATGAAAACAGAACTGGGACATATCGCTTCCATGATTCAGGAGGCTGAGAATACTACCCCACTTCAAAAAAGACTTGCTGCATTTGGTAAACGCTTATCCATCATTATACTGATCATTTGTTCTGTCATATTTATTGCCGGATTGCTCAGGGGGGAAGAATTGACTAAGATGCTTCTGATCGCAATTTCACTGGCTGTAGCTGCTATACCAGAGGCATTACCGGCTCTGGTCACAATTTCCCTGGCCATTGGAGCCAAAAAACTGGTCAGACAACATGTACTTATCAGAAAACTTCCGGCTGTTGAAACCCTGGGTTCTGTCACTTATATCTGTACTGACAAAACCGGAACCCTGACCATGAATAAAATGAAGGTTATGCAAACCTTTGAGCCGGAAGAAGCTGCTCATGCACCTATTTCTGTAGGAAAAAACAATCTGCTTCTTGCCATAGCTTTGAATAATGACTCCATAATATCAGAGAGTGGTAAATGGTTAGGCGAATCTACAGAACTTGCCTTAATTGAATACGCTTTAAACAAAGAATATAACCCGGCAAACCTGAAAGAGGAATTTCCGAGGGTGGCTGAAATACCATTTGATTCCGGCAGAAAATGTATGAGCACATTTCACCGGACCGGAAATGGCATAATTATGATTACCAAGGGTGCTATAGATATTCTTCTTAAAAAATTAGAAAACTCAGAAGCTGCCAATGCTCCCGAAACAGAAAGTAAAGCCAATACAATGTCCTCATCCGGTTATCGTGTCCTTGGCTATGCATACCGAATGTTTCAGGAAGTACCGGAACAACTTATTCCTGATCAACTGGAGTCTAATCTGAAGATGATTGGTTTCGCCGGAATGTTCGATCCTCCGAGGGAAGAAGCAAAACAGGCAATAGCTCAGTGTAAAGAGGCAGGAATTATACCTGTAATGATTACCGGAGACCATAAACTCACCGCTTCTGCCATTGCAAAAGAGCTTGGAATAGTTTCGTCAGAGAATGAAATTATCCTAACAGGTAGTGAATTATCTGCCAGAAATGATACTGAATTTGATTCAATAGTAGAAAATGTAAGGGTTTATGCCCGTGTCGATCCGGAACAAAAATTAAGAATTATTCATGCCCTACAAAGACGAAATAATTTTGTTGCAATGACCGGTGATGGAGTGAACGATGCTCCTGCATTAACTAATGCAGATATTGGGATTGCAATGGGAATTAATGGCACAGAAGTGTCTAAAGAAGCTGCACATATGATTCTTTTGGATGACAATTTCGCAACCATCGTAAAGGCTATACGTCATGGCAGAAGAATTTTTGATAATATCTTAAAATTTATCAAATATATTATGACCGGTAATTCAGGCGAGATCTGGGCAATATCCCTTGCACCATTTATAGGTTTACCAATACCCTTACTTGCTATTCACATCTTATGGATAAACCTGATAACCGACGGACTCCCCGGCCTGGCACTGGCTTCAGAACCTGCAGAGTCAAATATCATGAAAAGACCACCTCAGGATCCTTCGAAGAATATTTTCAGAGGAAACCTGGTCTGGCATATTCTACTGGTCGGATTATTAATGGGAATTGTTACACTGGCCGTTCAAGCCTGGGCAATTCAAAACAATAATCCCAATGGCCAGACAATGGCATTTTCTGTACTCTGCTTTAGTCAGCTGGGACATGTAATAG
>JBAZHY010000495.1:0-2594 GCA_041652175.1 Pedobacter sp. | reverse complement strand
GCAGCTACCGCTTCCATTGATCCCGGAGTTCCGGTTCCACTTGTATCTGATGTGAACCAAAGACCTGGCAGGGGTACACTTGCAGGGCTCTATGAACAGATCATTCATGATCTGGAAGAGTCTTCAGGCCTGCTGCCTGATGTGTCATTCTATAAAAGCAGACCGTCAAAGCATGCAGCGATGGGGATGCTGGCCAGAGTGTACCTGAGTATGCAACAGTATGAGAAGGCCGGGTTTTATGCAAAGGGGTGTTTGGATATAAAATCTGCACTGATCGATTACAATACCCTGAATGCGGCTGCTGTTAACCCTTTACCACAGGCATTAATGGATAAAAATGCGGAAGGGATTTTTTATGCTACCCTGAATTCCTTTTCCTATTTTAATTCGGCTCTCACTACGGTGGATCCACAACTTTACCAGTTATATGCAACGAATGATCTGCGGAAGATCGTTTACTTCAGCAATAAGGGAGGTGGACTAATCAATTTTAAGGGTAGTTATAATGGAAACAGGGATTTGTTCGGCGGACTTGCAACGGATGAGATTTACCTGATCAGGGCTGAGTGTTTGGCAAGAGCAGGTAATAGTACTGAGGCCTTATCGGTATTGAACAGTCTTTTAATAAAACGATGGAAGTCGGGCACATTTGTTCCATTGGCGGCTTCAAGCCCCGATGAGACCTTAAGGATGATTCTCACAGAGCGGCGAAAGGAACTGGTTTGCCGTGGCCAGCGCTGGTCAGACCTGAGGCGATTGAATATGGATCCGAAATTTGCTGTTAGTCTATCGAGGGTTAATAATGGGATCACCTATACACTTGAACCGAACAGTCCTCGTTATGTGTTTCCTATACCTGAGAACGAGATACAGGGAAGTGGAATTGAGCAGAATGTGCGTTGAGGAAATAAAAAGGACCGCCATAGATCTGTCGGCGGTCCTTTTTTTAGCTATTGAACATAGCCGTTATCTGTGATGACCTGGTCAACATTAGCTTCGTTGTATGCCTGTGTCTGTCCATTCGGATCATAACTGAAATAGGCCTTACACATCAGATCGGGCGCAGCGGTACAACTGCTGCTGGTAGCAATTTCCCAATCCTCTGAGACAGTGTCCAGACTGATTCTTTGATATAGTACAGAAGTACTTTTAGGGGCAGGATTTTTAAAGGCAAATGCAGCAGCACCTGCCAGGATCATGGCTATTACAGCCAGGTTGATTTTTAAACTTTTCATTTTCTTAATCTTTAGATGTTTATTGATAATTGTTAATTCAGGTCAGGCTTTACACCTCAAACTCATAATTCATCTTCCATTATGCCTCCTTTCTTTTAATTCAATTCCTAAACCTAAGAGCGCTAATAACAGAAAGACCAGATTAAAAACCAGATGTTGTTCCCAACTGAGTTTAGATATGACCCCACCACAGGAACAGGGTATGCGGCCGAATACATTAAGCATTACCAATAATACATAGCCACTGAACAGGAATAATAGAATTGCTGATAGAAAAAGACCAACTTTCTGTGTTCCGGGAAACAACAGTAATCCAGAAATAAGTAGTTCAGTGAAAGGAACAGCCCAAAGCAAAACCCCATTTATTGAAGCCGGGAACACCTGATTCATCATTTGCATACGGCTCTGTTCATAGCTAATCAGCTTACTCACTGCTGCATAAACCCATAACAGGATCAGCATACAGGATATAAGCTGTACACACATTTCAGCATTAAAGGATCTTATTTTCATAAGTCTGTTTGATTTAGGTTAAAGTTCAGAATGAATTGGAAGGGATTTTTTGCCAAATGGCACAAGCGGGTGAGCTATAAAAGCCGGTATAAGGATCGGATGCTGATACCAAGGTAGGAGGAGATTTCTGCCGGTTTGGCAATATCCGGAATCAAAGGGTAACGATTGAGTAGTTTTTGGAGCCTTAGGGCGGGCGGGTCATATAAAACGGATCTTATTCTGCGCATACCCTCTGCCTGATATTGAGCCATAATTCCTTCGTAAGCTTTTGAAAGAGACGGGATTTTACGAAGCTCCTGCAGTTTCTTGTACCGGATGCATAATAAGCGGGTCTCTTGTTTGCAGATCAGGTTTTTTGCAGAATAGCCCTGATTGAAGAAACCGGATGCTGAAGTAATAAATTCGCCCTTTGCTGAAAAGAGGCAAACCTGCGGTACCGGATCGGAGGGGTAATAACCCATAATAAACCCTTCATTGATAAACCAGAGTTTATCAGCAGGGTTGTCTTTACGCTGGATATATTTTCCGGCCGGATATTCCTCTTCCTGAAGAAAAGAAATTAGTAATTCTTTCTCCTCCTGTGGTGGTGAGCTGTATGCATAGATCTTTTGAAAGAGCAGTTCGGTGTCCATGAGCCAACCGGGTTTGATTTCAGTTTTTAAAGCAGAAACAAAATTCTTTTGTTATGCAGACAAAATTTGTCGTGATGAACTGTTTTCTTTGATCAGATAAACGCTCGCATTAATTCTTGCCCCATGAACTTGAAACTGTTAACAGGGTTTTTATGGACCAGGAGCAGATTTTTCAAAAGCTTATGGAGCTTGAGCGAGGACAAATACGTATTCA
>JBAZHY010000494.1:0-2600 GCA_041652175.1 Pedobacter sp. | reverse complement strand
CCCCTTCGACAGACAAACTGAAAGGCCATCAAACATTCGGCCATAATCTTTAGGAGAATCTCCTGTTTCAGCAAGTGCATTGAAAATTCTTGCGCCATCCAAATGAAGCTTAATATTTTTCATGCGACATAAATGATAGATCGGTTCGATCTGATCCAGTGTATAGTAGCTTCCGCCGCCCCTGTTTACTGTATTTTCAAGTACTACCAATGTGCTTTTCGGATAATGTACATTATCAGGATTGATATGTGGCTCGATCAAATCGGCGTTCAGCCTTCCTCTGTCACCATATAAAAGACGCACTGATGCCGATGAGTTGAAGGCAATTCCACCCCCTTCATAACGATATATATGCGCAGTTTCATCGCAGATCACTTCTTCCATTGGATTGGTAAAGCATTTAATAGCAATCTGGTTCGTCATAGTTCCTGAAGGACAGAACAATGCATCCTCCATTCCAAAAAGTTCTGCAATTTTTTCCTGCAGCGCATTAACAGATTCGTCTTCATTAAAAACATCATCTCCGACTTTGGCACTGAACATTGCATCAAGCATGCCTGCGGTTGGTCTGGTTACTGTATCACTTCGCAGATCAACCATCATTTTATTCTCATTCATGCTTAAAATTATATTTTATCCCCGTTATCAGAAATTTTTTCTTATATTAATCGTTTACTGTTTACATAACAGTACTGTCGGCTGATATATTACGCTCTTGTCGGCCTGTTCATAGAAATTACCTTGCATGTCCATTGTTGTTAGTGTAATAAAACAATTACAGGACCAATAACCTTAAACAAATAAAATTTTAGCGTGGGGAAAACGATAATTGTATCAAACAGACTGCCTATTAAAATCTCTGAAGATAACGGTGAATATAACTATTCTTCAAGCGAGGGAGGATTGGCAACCGGTTTAGGATCTATTTATAAAGATGGTGACAATATTTGGGTCGGATGGCCGGGAATTGAGGTGTCAGAACCAGAAAATCAGTCGGCGGTAATACAAGGGTTGAAGGAAATGAAACTACTTCCTGTTTTTTTAAGCCAGGAAGAAATTAATGAATATTATGAGGGTTTTTCTAATGAAATATTATGGCCGATATTTCATTATTATGCCTCAACTTATGTTAATTATAAACAATCAAACTGGGATTTTTATTATTCTGTAAATCAGAAATTCAGGGATGCGGTTTTAAGTGTTGCTTCGCCCGGGGATGTAATATGGATTCATGATTATCAGCTGCTTTTATTACCGGGAATGATCAGGGCAATCCAGCCGGAATTAACTATCGGCTTTTTTCTGCATATTCCCTTTCCATCATATGAATTGTTCAGACTTATCCCGTGGAGGATCGAATTACTGGAAGGAATGATCGGAGCCGATCTGATTGGTTTTCATACCTATGATTATGTTCAGCATTTCCTGAATACAGTAGTCAGAATTTTACCAATTAATTCATCGTCTAATATTCTAACAGTAGACGACCGGCCGGTAGTGGCCGAAGCCTTTCCAATGGGGATAGATTTTAAAAAATATGAGTCTTTAACTAAGAATAGAATTGTCAGGAGAGAGATTCGTTCTTTGAAGGAGAATTTTAAAAAAAACAAGATCATCCTATCCGTCGACAGGTTGGATTATAGTAAGGGTATCCTGCAGAGATTAACTGCGTTTGAGCTTCTATTGGAGTTACATCCTGAGTATATTGGTAAGGTAGTGCTTTATATGATTGTCGTACCATCACGCGACAGTGTTCCTCAATATAAAAAGCTCAGAGATGATATTGATAAGAAAGTAGGCAATATTAATGCCTGTTACCGAACTCTCGAATGGTCGCCCGTCCTTTACTTTTACAGATCATTTCCGATCGAAAAACTTTCTGCATTGTTTCATATAGCCGATATCGGACTAGTTACGCCGATGCGTGATGGGATGAATCTGGTGAGCAAGGAGTATGTAGCCAGCAAGACTAAAAACAGAGGTGTTTTGATACTTAGTGAAATGGCCGGAGCATCAAAGGAATTGATTGATGCGCTGATTGTCAATCCAAATAACATAGGAGATATCACCAGGGCAATAATCAAAGCATTGAATATGCCTTTAACTGAGCAGGAAAGCAGTATGAAGGAAATGAGGAAGGTAGTTTTCAGGTTTAATGTATTCCATTGGGTGAAAATATACATGAATAAGCTACAGGAAGTAAAGGAGTTACAGCGATCCAGAAAATCGAGACATGTTGATTTGAGTATAGGCAAGTCTATTAGTGGATTATATTTAAATGCAGTGAAACGCATTATTTTTCTGGATTATGATGGCACTCTCGTAAATTTTAATACCGATATTAATAAAGCCGGCCCCGATCCTAAACTTTACGAATTACTGGCAAAGCTATATTCAGATAAGAACAACGAAATTGTACTCATAAGCGGTAGAGATTACTTAAGGATGGAAGAATGGTTTGGTGATTTAGATATCAATCTGATAGCTGAACATGGGGCATGGCAAAAGCGGAAAGGCAAATTATGGAAAAGTATTGTGGGTTTGACTGATCAATGGAAAGGAGATATATTACCCATTCTGAATACTTACGTTGAACGGAC
>JBAZHY010000493.1:0-2603 GCA_041652175.1 Pedobacter sp. | reverse complement strand
AACTTTCAGGGTGGTGAGATCGTTAACTTTTTCGGGGGCTCTGAAATCAATCTGATGCAGGCAGATATAAAGGGTATTGTTAAGCTGGAAGTAGTACAGGTGTTTGGCGGAACTAAGATTATTGTGCCGTCTAACTGGACTGTTCAATCTGAGATGGTAGCTATATTCGGGGGTATTGAAGACAAGCGTCCTCCGCAATTAAACCCGTTTCCGGATAAAGTGCTGGTTATTGAAGGAACCTCCATTTTCGGAGGAATAGATATCAAGAGCTTTTAAAGAACAATCAACTGATTTACAAATCTTTACCTTACAACATTCTAAATTTATATTTTATGAATTGGTATGTCGCAAAACTCATTTTCAGAATCACATGTGGTAATGGAAATCATTCAGCACAGTTTGATGAGCAACTCAGACTAATCAGCGCGAAAAACGAACAGGAAGCACTTTCAAAAGCAAGAAAAATCATCTGTGAAGAACAAAGCTATCTGGAGAACAGAAATGATGACGCATTTCGCTGGAATTTTATAAATATGACAGAGCTTTATCAGCTTGATGAATTGAAAGATGGCTCAGAAATCTACTGCAATATACTCGAAGTAAATGATGCTGATCAATATATAGAAATGAGTCATCAAAAAGCATTACTGATCGAACATAATCACTCAAACGGTGCTACAGCAGGAGCTTAAAAAGCAAAATTCATCTTCACTGACTTTATCAGGCAGCAAGATCGTACTGGTAGCAGTGCAAAGTATTGTTGCCTGCGTTATAGCTCAGTCTGCCATCTTATTCTGGTTTGGCTTCAGCATGCAAACAGCAGTGATCGATAGTACAATCAGTATTCTTTTGCTTGCGATTGCCTGCTATATGATAGGCAATAACCTGAAATATTACCGGCCTGAAAAGAACAGATATCTGCTGATGCTGCTCTATTGCTCAATTTTGGCATCGCTATGGCTGATTATTAATAACTGGGCACTTGCCAATCTTATCCTGAATGATCCCTCCTATTCAGAGTTTCTATACAATTCATTGCCCGTGAGATTTTTTATAGGCCTGCTCATCATTGGACTGATGGCTATGGTCAGTGTGGTATGGTATACTCAGGAAGATCAGAAAGAAAGTGAAAAAAGAAAAACAGAAGCTGAAAGGCTTGCCAGAGAAGCAGAGCTTTATAATTTACGGCAACAGCTTCAGCCTCACTTCTTGTTTAACAGTCTGAATTCAATTACTGCCCTGATAGGAAGCAGACCCGAAGAAGCGAGAAAAATGATCCATCAGCTATCTGATTTCCTGAGAGGTACACTTAAAAAGGAAGATCAGCAGCCCGTTTCACTTATGGATGAACTGGAGCATTTGCAACTATATCTCGATATAGAAAAAGTACGTTTCGGGCACCGGCTTTCAACTGAAATTTCCTACAATGAAAATTGTAAAACAAAATTAATCCCTCCGATGCTTCTTCAGCCTATCGTTGAAAATGCAATTAAATTCGGACTATATGATACTACTGGTATAGTTACTATCAGTATCTTCGGAGAATGTACAGAGAATGAGCTTCATATCACTGTACAAAATCCTTTTGATCCCGACACCAGCCGGCCCAAACATGGAACCGGCTTTGGATTGAGTGGTGTCAAACGACGTTTACATTTATTATTCGGCAGAACCGACCTGTTGGAAACAACATCGCATAGCCATATCTTTACAACCATAGTAAAAATCCCTCAGCTGTAATTATGAGAGTAATCTTAATTGATGATGAGCCTCTGGCACGTTCTGTAGTGTCAGAATATCTGCAAAACTGGCCTGAAATGGAAATTGTACAGGAGTGTAACGACGGATTTGAAGGGGTAAAAGCAATTGCCCAACATAATCCTGATCTGATATTCCTGGATATTCAAATGCCAAAGATCAATGGATTTGAAATGCTGGAACTTATTGAGCAACCTCCGGCTGTTATTTTTACAACCGCTTTCGATGAATATGCAATTAAAGCATTCGAAGAACATGCTGTTGATTACCTTTTAAAACCATTCACAAAAGAACGTTTTGATAAGGCTGTTCAAAAATGGATAGATCAGCATCAGGCAGCAGAGCCTAAACAAAATACCAAACAACTTTTAGATAATATTCAGAACTCCAGTTTAAGAAATGAACGTGTAGTCGTTAAAACCGGAACCAAGATCAAAATCATTCCGGTTAATGATATCATATTCTTAGCTGCCGATGATGATTATGTTAAAATTCATACCCCTGAGGGTTCCTTCCTGAAAAACAAAACCATGGCATACTTTGAAAAACTTCTGGGTGAAGATCATTTTGTCAGAGTACACCGTTCATACATTGTCAGAATTGATGAAATCACTAGAATTGATCCGTATGAAAAGGAATCCCATCTTGCCATACTCAAGTCGGGAGAAAAAATTCCGGTCAGTAAAACAGGTTATCCAAAATTAAGACAGGTTTTAGGGCTTTAACAGAACCTGCCACATTAAACTTGTTTAACCTCTCTTATCGTATTGGTCAATCTGCCTAATCCTGTAATTTCCATTTCCACAATATCTCCGGCTTTTAACCATTGAGGCCGGTAGTCAGGA
>JBAZHY010000492.1:0-2609 GCA_041652175.1 Pedobacter sp. | reverse complement strand
CCACATCCATCAATGTATTGATGTTGTTTTTAGGATCAATAACATGACCTCCTTTAATTACAATACTGTAAGGTTTGTCAGATTGATTCTGCTGAGCCTGTAAGCCTGTCCAAAGAATGCTTAACAAGGCCATAATGAAAAAACGTTTTTGCTTCATTTTACTCTGTTTTTATTATTTATTTTAAAAAAGTTACAATTGATTAAAAGATTAGTTAATGTAGCGTTTAGATCTCAATTAATAGAGTAAAAAAGAGCCTCTATCCCCTAGTGTTAGCAAATATTTATATTAATTCCCCCTCAATTAATTTATTCCTTTACAATTTATTTATATTTAAATATTGAATTAAACTTTGAGAATGTAGTACAGATTAATGCTGGTATTTGATTTTTGAATATATAAGTAATAATTTGGCATTTATAAATGAGTGAACAGATAAAAATAGAGGATGTAGATTTGATGGGTCGAATGCGGTCCGGAGATGATATTGCCCTTAAGCTTATTTATAATAAATACTGGAACCATTTATATCACTCCGCCTTTAATATCTTAAAAGATCAACAGGCTTGCGAAGATATTATTCAGGAAGTATTCATTAATTTATGGAATAAGCGTGAGTTTATCGAAATTAAGGTTTCATTGAAAGCTTACCTGTTTGCATCCACACGGTATGAAGTTTATCGCCAGATACGATTAGGAAACGTTCGGGAGGACATATTTGATCATATTCATGAGCGTATGGCTACACCAACTGAATATGGTAATATTGAACATAAAGAGCTCCTTTCTCAAATTAATTCAATTGTTGATAATCTTTCAACAAAATGTAAAGAGGTGTATAAGTTAAGCCGGGAAGAGCAGCTTTCCCATAAGGAAATTGCCTCTCAACTTGATATTTCTACCAAAACCGTCGAGAACCATTTAAGTAAAGCCTTAAGGCAATTGAGAACCTCCCTTGGCTTGTTCTGATCGTTCTTCGGTTTATATCCTTCGTTTATTTCCAGTCTTATATACCTGACAGCATACAGGAGGGGGTAAATATATTAATGGTTTTATAGTTCAACGGATTTTAGTCGGAGTTTAGACGGACTTTGGTCGGACTTATGACAATTGTACCCGACCAAACTACGACTAACCTACGATTTTTCTGTATTTAAAATTTGTATTACCGGATAGTATTTTAGAATCATCAGGATAGTTATTGATATGAGGTGGTATGGTAATGTTAAATGTATTGTCAGCGTTTGCAACGCGGACGATGTGCCTTATTGAATTATAAACCTTAGTCTTAAGCTTTTTTATCAAAATATTTTAAGAGAGACTAGGGGATACCTGATTGTTTTTACTCTTCATTGTAAAATCAGAACATTTTGGAAAAAGAAGACTTTCATAAATTACTGGATAAATATATGTCTGGAGAGGCTTCGCTGGAAGAAGAGCAGCGATTACTTAACTTTTATGGAAGTTTTGCTGAGCCATCAGAACAGACAGATCTGCCGGAAAACAATCCTTTAGGTGACAGGATTTTTGATAAGATTAATGTACAGATTAATCCTTCAGAAGATTATTCCCCTTCTTTTTATAGCTATTATTTAAAGCCAATTTCTGTAGCTGCGATGATTTTAATGGTCATTTCAATTAGCCTTTATTTCTATTCGAACAGAAAGCTGGCCGGGCCTTCTGTAGAGCAGCAGTTTACTGAAATCAATACAAAAAATGATATTCTTCCCGGAAACAATAAAGCTATTTTAATTCTTGCGGATGGTTCCCGTATAAGTCTTGATGATGCTGAAAGAGGATTGCTTGCAAGTCAGGGGAATACAGCTATTACCAAAACAAACAGCGGGGAAATTGTTTATGAGAAGAATCCGGCAGATAAAAAGAAAAACGCACTTGTTGCATCTGTCATAAATACTATTCAGACTCCAAAGGGAGGCAAATATCAGATTCGTTTACCCGACGGAAGCAAGGTTTGGTTAAACTCTGCTTCAACTTTAAGTTATCCTACAGCTTTTACAGGTAAAGAACGTATCGTTAAGTTGAAAGGTGAGGCTTATTTTGAAATTGCACCGAGAAAGTCAATGCCTTTTCGTGTAGAGAGTGATGACCAGATTGTGGAGGTACTTGGTACACATTTTAACGTTAACTCATACGACAATGAAGACTTCACCAAAACTACCCTGATTGAGGGTAGTGTAAAAGTTATACTTAATACCAGGTCAAATATTTCAGGTAAAACCAAACTGCTTAAACCCGGTGAGCAATCTTCTATCAATTCTTCAAAATCAGATATAAAAATTGAAAATGTAGACACTGAGAAAGCCATAGCATGGAAGAACGGATACTTTAAATTCAAGAATACCCCGATTCAGGAAATTATGCGGGAGGTGGAAAGATGGTATGATGTAGAGCTGATTTATGAAGGTAATATGCCTACTGATGAGTTTACAGGTTTTGTGTCTAATGATGTAAATATTTCAGCTGTACTAAAGATACTGGAACAAAGCGGTGGAGTGAAATTCACTGTTAAAGGAAAGAAATTAAAAGTTAAATCAATGCCATAAACTTTAATCCAAATAATATGATGAATACTGATACCAGCTAATTTTAT
>JBAZHY010000491.1:0-2612 GCA_041652175.1 Pedobacter sp. | reverse complement strand
TGTGCCGGGTTGGCACAAAGCTGACCTTTGAAGAAGCCAGTGAAGAAGTAACACAATAAAGCGGGCAATCCAGAATTTTACATGAATTAATCACACAGAATCAATGCAGCATAATCTAGAAAAAGGGAATTTTGTCGTACGCCCAAATATACGTGACCCTGGGAGAAATTCCGGAGTTTGCATCCCATTTTCCTAATGAGCAGGAGACGTTTACAAGCCTGCATGTGAGGGTTTCACATGCATAAAGTGAATATACTACGATTCACGAGCGGCATAATCAATGGCTTTCCCGGTAAACGGGGCGCGCCCGTCGTCCATCATGACCAGTGATTTTTTCTCTTCCGCAGTAAGCTTTACCAAGAAAGGTAATTTCTCGCGGATAGTGGTAACAGACTGAAGGACTGCATTCTGGTCTTCAGACGACAATTCTGAATTGATTCGATTTTCCATAGTGTAAAATTTTAAGGTTTAATAATTATGGTTTAACTTCTTTCCTTATCTCTTAATATCCAGTTTTTTATACCAACGCTGATAATCATCCATTATAAATATTTTCCTTTTATTTCTGATGGTAATTCTGCTTTCCCTTTATTCCATTCAGGCATATTATTTTCTTCTCCTAAATATGCTCCCGTTGAAATCATTGCTTTTCTTATTAATAATGGATCTATATCTTTCGGATACATGCTATCTTTAACACTAAGCGATGAAGCAATACCTGCCGCTTCTCCCATCATCATGCAAGTTGCCATGACTCTTAAAGAAGCCTGTGCCAAAAAGCTGGCAGATATTGATCTGCCGGTAACAATTAAATTATCAATTCCTTCCGGGAGCATTGTTTTATATGGAATTTGATAATAATCGCCACACGGCAGACGGATCAATGTACTTGTCCCGGATTCTTTTGTTTTTACATGCAGATCGATCGGATGAACTCCATTGGCAATGCCTGAGTCCGGAAATTTTCTGCATTGTAGAACATCCTCATCTGTTAACGTATAAAGGCCTTTAATCCTTCGACTGTCCCGTATTCCCAGTTGAGGGGCAAAACTTTTCAATTTGATGTCTGAAAGAAAATCAATATTTGCTTTCATCCGGGTAAACAGATTCAAGGCTCTATTGGTTGCAAGTACCTGCCCTTCTGACAATCTTTTAATATCTGTTGAATCAAAACCGACAAGACCGGAAGATGAATTTACCGTATAATCACCTTTCCCAGGCAAAACCATTAACCAGGCACTGAATGGTTCCTCCTCATTCGTTACAGGTAGCTTTATTTTGATCCTGTCTTTATCATGTTTCACTCCGGAAATTTGAAACATTAATGTTGGTGGTTTATTGATACCTTTATTGCCAATCTCACATTTCACCCTTGCAAGAGCAGATACGTCTGCATCACCGGTTGCATCAACAACAACTTTTGCCCGGATCCATTGTAACCCGGATTTATTACTAATCAGAACTCTACTAATACAAGCGTTTTCTTTTTCTACTGCAATAACCGTTGAATGATAACTTGTTTTGACATTAGACTCACTTAGCATATTAGCAATAACTACTCTTGCAATTTCTGAATCGACAGAACAGACATTTGAAACGCAGTTAACAGGACAACTTTCTTCATCCCGACCCGAAAGGCATTCGCCTGATTTTTTCCTTTTTTCAACACAATCATCCCTATATTTATGTCCTGATGTTGCGCCATCAATTTTCGTAAGCTCGTAAATCAGTTCCTGAGCAATACCCCGTACAACCTGGATATGGCGGCAAAAGAAGCCATATATTGGTTGTACAAAGCCGGCGGTCATCATTCCTCCCGGAAATCCATACCGTTCAATGAGAATTACTTTTGCCCCATTTCGGGCAGCAGCAATTGCTGCTGTAAAACCGGAGGGCCCTCCTCCACAAACGAGAACGTCACATTCCTCAAATATTTTGGAATGTTTACCCCCATCAATATTTTCAACCGCCGGAACAACTTCTTTCGTCTTGCCGGAACAACTAGTTGCGAAAGAGGAAACTACGACCCCTGCTACTCCAACAGTTGCTGCTTTGCCCAGAAAATCACGTCTGGAAATACTGGATTTATTCATAATATATCTCTCTGTGTTTTGATACAGTTATTACTTTACTGGTATCGTTAACTCATTTTCGGTTTTACCAGGAAAAGAAACTAAAATCTGGTCTTCAGTAAGCTTTATTTGTCGCCAGTTATTAATATCTCCAGCAAATGCCCCGGTTTGTACCTGTACAATTCTATTATCCCCTTCTGAAGGATATTTTTCAACAATGTTTTTATGTTGATGGCCGGCAAGGATCAATTTGACCGACGGATTTGCCTCCAGCATGGAATAAAGCTCATTGGAAGGTTCTTGCTGCCCAAAATCTGTGAATGGAATATGCATTAAAATGATTTCAATGTCGTTTCCCGATTCATGTAACTGATCCCTAAGCCAGCACAATTGGAACTTGTCCATGTATGGATTTTTCATATTTTCTTCTGGGCGAAAACTGAAAAAAATATCATCCAGAAAGATTAAACGGAACGTGGTTTTCCCAACTTGATATGTTTTGCTGTAATAGGTCCCGTCTTTGAAACAGGCAAAGTTTCG
>JBAZHY010000490.1:0-2616 GCA_041652175.1 Pedobacter sp. | reverse complement strand
CATGGTTGATTTAGGTGTCGTAACTCAAATCTAACCAGATCATGGGAGGAATTCGTTTCCTCCCTATTTTTTTTTAATTATTTTTACCGGACACTAGTGACTGTCAATTGTCAACTCTCTCAACTGCTTACTTACCAGCTTTTCTGAGGACAGGTAACCTTATATCGATTATTTAGAAATAGTCCCAATACAATCTCATGGGATCCTTTGCTAACTGTATTTAAGCCAGATGTGGTAAAATCATAAGAATATCCAATATTCATAAACGAGCCAATATTAAATCCGGCCATAGCGGCAAATGCATCATCCTTTCTATAACTTCCACCTATCCAGAAACGATCTTTATAAGCCAGTTTCAGATTAGCATCCACTGATGCAGGAACCGGTGAAACTATTTTAACCAGTAATGATGGTATAGCTGCAAAATCATCCCCCAGATATACTTTATATCCAGCAGTTGCAAAAAAATGCGGCTCTTTCCTTCCCTGATTATACGCAACAGGATCATCGCTGAATCCGATCGGACTTTTCAGAAGTTGTTGTGCAGAAAGGCCTGCAAAATATCGCGGACCATACAACCACAGACCTGCACTAAGATCGGGCTTAAACCGATCATAGGATCCTGTTCCAATAGCCTGATCCGCAGGGTTTTCAAGGATAATCTGTGAGCGATCAAGATAAATTTTAGAAACACCTGCCGCAACACCTACTGAAACATTGATTTGTTCTGTTATACCTACATGATAAGCATAATTGAAATTCAGATCAGTTCGGGTAATAGGCCCAGCCTTATCAGAAACAGCAGTAAAACCCAGGCCATGATGAGGTTCAGATGCCATATAATTCTGTAGATAACTTCTGCTGTTGGGATTAGAGCCTCCTCCCTGTGGTACAGAGGTAGAGGTCCCATAGAGAAAATTCTTCCCGATAGGAGCATGAACTGAAAAATAAGAAGTTTCAGGGGCACCGCTCAATCCCTGCCACTGATTTCTGTATGCAGCTTTTACATCCACATAATTCTCAATCCCCGCTATTGCCGGATTCAGAATAAAATTATTTAAAATATACTGTGTATACTGAGGTCTTTGCTGTGCTGAGCAGACCTGAAAAGCTACAAAAGCCACCATAAACACGAATAACCTCTTCATTTATTTTCAACCAGCTAATATTAAGCTCAATTATATCAAAGAAATTTCTTTAAACAATTGGGGGACTTAAGTTAAGATTAATGTTTTTAAAATACTCTATTCTGTTTTATCTAATTACCGCTACCCAACCCTTGAAGGATGGAAGACCCGATTTAGGCTTTATTAAATAATAATATGTTCCTACCGGTACTGGTTCTCCATTTGAAATAGCATTCCAGGGATTAAGATAACCGACAGAACTGTAGACCTTAATCCCGAATCTATTATAAATATTAACAATCACACCGGTGTAACTATCTAAATACTGTATATTCCATATATCATTAATTCCATCACCATTCGGACTGAAAGTATTGGGAATTAAGGGTTTTTCAAGCACTTTAATCAGAACATCATCGAAAAGTTCACAACCTTCATCAGAGATAACGGTTACTGAATATCGTGTATCAGTTTGAGGTGATGCTACAGGGTTTTTGACATCATCGCGGTCCAGTCCGGCAGAGGGGCTCCATTTATACTTCAGATTCGTACCTGTAGCCTGAATATTAAAATTTAACGCCCCACCCCTCAATATGACTGTATCCCTGCCCGCATTTAAAAACGGGGTTGTGATGTTCAGTTCTTTAATAATCGTATGGTCACACCCAAATTCATTACTGACAGTCAACCCTACTTTATAAACCCCACCTGCCGTATACTGATGCTTAACCACCGAACCATCGGATTGTTCAAGAACATTTCCGTCTCCGAAATCCCATTTCCACTTTACTATACGACCCTGTACGGTGGAAGATCTATCTGTAAAGGAAATACCTGAATTATTACAACCAGGCTTTGACATTTCAAAATCTGCTGTCGCATTTGTCTGTATCTGAATTGTTTTTGATAAAACCTGAACATTACAGCTTGTTGAATTCTGAATTTTCAGAGTTACGCTATATTGCCCGGCACGTGCATAAACATGTTTAGGATTTTGCTCATTGGAGTTTGTACCATCCCCAAACTCCCAAAGCCATGAAGTCAGCGGGTTTCCCTTATCATTACTTTGATCCCTAAAGCTTATTTCAGCATTTTCACAATAATTGATGGTATTGATAAATGCCGGGACGGGAGGATCATAAACCTCAAACTGATAGTCAATCTGCTGCTCATCAAGCGTACATCCTGCAGCTGAAGCAAACTTAGCAATCACCCTGACAAGCTTTTTCCCTGCCTGATCATAACCCGGATCCTTTGGAAAAATATATTCATAATAATTGATGCCATTCTTTATGACAGTAGTGTAAATTAAATCTGAAGCAGACTGAAGGACAGGAACATCCGTTGCATCCAGTAGCCACGATAAACTCGATGCAGGTGCAGTCAGGGTAAGCTTAAAATTCAGATCCTGATTGGTACAGGCACTTGTGATCTCCTGAAGAGTGGTTTTATTAATTGCCCTCACATATTGAGTGGATGCGAGATTGGT
>JBAZHY010000489.1:0-2618 GCA_041652175.1 Pedobacter sp. | reverse complement strand
GCCGCACTTGGCTACGGTAAACCGGGAATGATGAATACGTTATTTGCAGTATTTACAGGCTATCTCACCAATTTTGCCTTTCCAAGGATGGGCGAAATTTCCAGATGCGGAGTACTTTATAAAACGGACGGCATTCCTGTTATTAAGTTGATTGGCATGGTCGTCGCAGAGCGTATCTTCGATTTTTTGATGCTTTTGCTCATTACCGCTATAGGAATCCTGATTCAGTTTGAGCTTTTATCCGGCTTTATTTACAATAATATTTTGATAAAAATAAATCAAAGACCTGCGGGCTCGGGTATTCTGATCTTTATTTTTGGTTTCATTTTGCTTGTGATCATCGTTCTGATAATAATTATTGGAAAGAAAAAATCCGATATTTTTTCTAAGATCTCTAATTTGTTTACTGATATTCAGAGCGGCATATTATCTGTCAGGGCAATAAATCATAAATTATTGTTTGTGTTATATTCTTTTATGATCTGGGGACTTTATGGTATTTCGGCCTATCTGTGTTTTTTTGCCCTGGATGCCACCAAAGATCTTGGATTTATTGAAGCAATTTCTACCCTGATTTTCAGTAGTTTTGCAATGATAGCCCCTGTTCAGGGTGGAATTGGAGCTTATCATTGGATGGTGTCTGAAGGTCTGACTATTTATGGTATAAGTAAAAGTGATGGTCTGGCTTATGCACTTTTAACCCATTCAACACAAACCCTGATTATATTAATCGCGGGTTCAATTAGTTTGATCCTCTTATTTATCAAGTCGTCAAAGGCAAAAGAAAATGGATAAACTGGAAATTATTAAAGGCAAAATTTATAGCGCAGATCAGTTGCGTAATGCTCTGAATGTTTGGAGATTACTGGATAAAAAGATTGTATTTACCAATGGATGTTTTGATTTACTACATCTTGGACATATTGACTATCTTTCTAAAGCTGCAGATTTGGGGGATAAGCTGGTTATCGGACTAAATTCTGATGCTTCGATAGCTGCCTTAAAGGGACCCGGAAGACCAATTACTGATGAAAAATCACGTTCTATTTTGTTGGCTTCCCTCTCATTTGTTGATGCAGTGATTTTATTTGATGAATCAACCCCTCTTGATCTGATTAGATTGGTTCGTCCGGAGATCCTTGTTAAAGGCGCTGATTATACTATCGACCAGATTGTTGGGTCAGATCTGGTATTCAAAAGCGGTGGTGAGGTAAAGACAATTGAATTTCTACCAGGTTATTCTACCTCATTAATAGAGAAAAAGATTCGCTCCTAAGCATATTATATATTCTTATGGCTTAAATTGATATTTCTTATTCTCTGTTTCTATAATTTTCATTAGCACGAAATATTTATTAATATTTGTATAAGTCTGAGTTTTATCCCGCCCGAAACATTATTTTTGAGCAACTAAACCAATTTTTATGCACTTTGAATTATCGGAAGAGCAGCTGATGATACAACAGGCTGCCAGAGATTTTGCAAATACTGAGTTAAAACCCGGAGTAATTGAAAGGGATGAACTGCAGAAGTTTCCACACGAACAAATTAAAAAACTTGGGGAACTCGGCTTCCTTGGAATGATGGTTGATCCCAAATATAATGGCGCCGGTATGGATACCATATCTTATGTTCTGGCGATGGAGGAATTATCTAAAATAGACGCTTCGGCTTCCGTTGTAGTTTCAGTCAATAATTCCCTTGTTTGTTACGGTCTTGAGAAATATGGTTCAGAATTTCAGAAAGAAAAATATCTCAAGCCTCTGGCTGCCGGCGAAAAGATAGGTGCATTTTGTCTTTCGGAACCTGAAGCCGGATCTGATGCAACCTCCCAACATTCAACTGCGGTAGATATGGGAGATCATTATCTCCTCAACGGAACTAAAAACTGGATCACTAATGGGGGTAATGCCTCAACTTATCTGGTCATCGCCCAGACCAATCCTGCATTAAGACACAAGGGAATTAATGCTCTGATCGTTGAAAAAGGTATGGAGGGATTTGCGGTTGGTCCTAAAGAAAACAAACTCGGAATTCGGGGTTCAGATACCCATTCATTGATGTTTACCGACGTGAAAGTACCTAAAGGAAATCGTATTGGTGAAGAGGGCTTTGGCTTTACATTTGCAATGAAAACACTCGATGGAGGTCGAATTGGTATTGCTTCTCAGGCATTGGGGATAGCTTCGGGTGCTTATGAACTAGCCCTTCAGTATTCAAAAGAACGTAAAGCATTCGGAAAGCCAATTTCAGGGCATCAGGCAATTCAGTTTAAACTAGCTGATATGGCTACAGAAATTGAGGCAGCCAGAATGCTGTGCCTTAAGGCTGCCTGGTTAAAAGATCAGGGACTTCCTTATGCACAGGCAAGTTCAATGGCAAAACTTTTTGCATCTCAGGTTGCCATGAAAACTACAATAGAAGCAGTTCAGATTCACGGTGGTTATGGATTCGTAAAGGAGTTTCATGTCGAACGTTTGATGCGCGATGCTAAAATTACCCAGATTTATGAGGGAACATCAGAAATACAAAAAATGATAATCGCCAGAGAGATACTAAAATAAATTCGATTCCAATGATAAACTATATAATCAGAAATCTAAAACTTGCAGTATTGC
>JBAZHY010000488.1:0-2623 GCA_041652175.1 Pedobacter sp. | reverse complement strand
TTTTCTCAGGACTGGGTTTCTTAATTTTTTAAAATCGGGACTTAATGTAATGATCGCTTCCAGAGCATCCGGATGAGATTTGATTAAGTCCGCGATTTTAGTTTGTGGATTGATAAGAATCATGAGAAATAGATATTGAATTTACGGATGTTTTCAGTAAGAAGTTCAACTATTGCTTCAGCTTCTTCCATTGTTTGAACATTTTTCAGCTTAGCTGTAGAATTTAGCACCGGTTCAAGCCATAAATGAAGGGCATCGTGGTCTGGGCCGCTCATTTTACAGTCCTTTATCAGTCCGTTTAACTCATTCTGTACTTCAGAAGCCAGCGTCTGATAGTCGGAAATCCCTGATCTGCTCTTACTTCCGAAAGAACTGAAAATATCCGATAGCTTCGAAACATGATTTCTGGTATTTTCATCACTTAACCATTTTTCTCCTTGATTAAGAGATAAAGCCGTAACCAGTTCTGAATGTTCTGCAGCTGCTTCTGTATGGGCGCTGTCAGTTACAACATTCGCCGGAGGATTTGCATTATTGCAGGCATAAAGTATTGAAATGCCAAGCAGAACTGTGTAGATTCTTATTTTCATGACTCTGTTTGATTATTAGACCTTTTCCATTTTAATTGCCTTTGGAAATAGTATATTATTTTCCAGATGAATGTGCAGATGAAGATCATCCTCAAATTCCTGAATCATCTTAAATAATAATTTATAACTTGCACAGGCATCAGAAGGCAGGGCATACCCCTGGCTCAAATCACGAATCTTATCCAGTGCTCTTCCAACATGATCATGTTCCTGCTCCATCTCATTAATTAGACCCGCTAAGTCGTTTTCCTGTTTAACCAATGGCATACTGCTATTTCTGGCTGCAACTATTTTTTTGATATAAGCAAACAGAACCTTTTCTTCCTGCTCCAGGTGATCAGTAAGTTCTTCAGCAATTTCTTCAACTAATTTCTGAATTTCAATTAATTCGGGGTGTTGGGCACCATGAACCTGTGCAACCTTTAAAGCATAAGTTCTGAGTTCCGGTAAATATTTCCTGACATAAGTATGATGAGTATTTACAATATAATCTGCCAGAAAATCTATGTTCCAGTCATTATAAGAGATATTACTGGCTTTATTTTCAGTTTCTATCTGTCTTAATTCGGTTTGAACTTTCGTTGCATCAATATTTTTTTCAGCACAAACCTCAGCTATAGTTTTTTTACCACCACAGCAGAAATCGATTCCATACTTTTTAAATACTTCTGCCTTGCGCAAATCTTTTACTGCAATATCACCTACAGTTTCGCTTCCATCTTCACGTTTTGTGACTTTCACATCCCACCATTCAGGGCCCTGCTCAAGATATTCCCAAATGAAAATATCTCCCCGTTCTCCCAATAATTGATAATATACCGGTTTAGGGTCATGATCATTGTGAATAATCAGGCTTTCTCCGCCTTTCAGATCGTCAAATACCCTGAAGATTGTTGGATGTTTTAATCTAGGTTCGATCAGGGTAACATTAATAAAGTTGTTTTCAAGAATTTCCATAACGTGTTGAATTGATTTATAGAACAAATGTAAATAATAAAAGTATTCAAGTACTTTTATACTTGTAAAATTACAATTCTGTGTTAATCTTCTTAAGATAGGTAATAAATCTTCGAAATATCCTACTTTTGCATTTGAACAGAAGATCACTTTGTAGGTGATCAATTGAATTTATTTAATATAACTTATAAATCATTTTGTAGATGATCAAAATTACTCTTCCTGATGGTTCTGTCCGTGAATACGAACAGGGAACCACCGCTCATCAGATAGCATTATCTATTTCAGAAGGCCTGGCCAGGAATGTCCTTGCTGCAAAGGTTAACGGAGAAGTGTGGGATTCATCCCGTCCGATTAACTCAGACTCCAATGTTACCCTATTAACCTGGAATGATCAGGAAGGTAAATCAACTTTCTGGCATTCTTCTGCCCACCTGATGGCAGAAGCCCTTGAAGTCCTATATCCGGGGACAAAATTTGGTATTGGTCCTTCTATCGAGACAGGATTTTATTATGATGTAGACTTTGGTGATCGTGAATTCTCTTCTGATGATTTTAAGCAGATTGAAGACAAGATTCTGGAGCTCGCTAAAACTAAATCGGAGTTTACAAGAAAAGCAGTCTCAAAAGCAGATGCAATTGAATATTTTACAGAAAAGGATGATGAATACAAGCTTGATCTGATCAAAGATCTGACCGATGGTTCCATCACTTTCTACACCCAGGGTAATTTCACAGACCTCTGCCGTGGTCCGCACATACCCAATACAGGATTCATTAAAGCAGTAAAGTTAATGAATGTTGCAGGAGCTTACTGGAGAGGGGATGAAAACCGGAAACAGTTAACCCGTATCTATGGTGTTACCTATCCAAAGCAAAGTGAGCTGGCCGATTATCTTCATATGATTGAAGAAGCCAAAAAGCGCGATCATCGTAAGTTAGGTAAAGAGCTTGAGTTATTTACTTTCTCTGAGAAGGTAGGAATGGGCTTACCATTATGGTTGCCTAAAGGTGCAGCTCTCAGGGAAAAACTGGTTAATTTCCTGCAGCGGGCTCAGGTAAAATCAGGATATGAG
>JBAZHY010000487.1:0-2624 GCA_041652175.1 Pedobacter sp. | reverse complement strand
TTTCATGTCGAACGTTTGATGCGCGATGCCAAAATTACCCAGATTTATGAGGGAACATCAGAAATACAAAAAATGATAATCGCCAGAGAGATACTAAAATAAATTCGATTCCAATGATAAACTATATAATCAGAAATCTAAAACTTGCAGTATTGCTCGTTTTGTTTTACTCCTGCAAAAGTTCTGAAAATCAGGGTTTAATGCCGGGTGCCTGGCGTGCAACTTTGAAAACGCAGTCAGGTGCAGAAATTCCATTCAATTTTGAGGTTAAAGATTCTGCTAATCAAAAGTTTCTGGATATTATCAACGGAGAAGAAAGATTCAGGGTAAATGAAATATCTATGGTAAATGACTCGCTTCTGATTCGTATGCCCTTATTCGATTCTGAAATTAGAACGGTTTTAAAGAATGGATCAATCAGCGGGCAATGGATAAAATATTATGCGGACAGCATTCAAACTATGCAATTTAATGCATCCCATAATGATAAGTGGAGGTTTTTCAAGGCGGGCAAAGCACCAAAATCTAAGGTTTCAGGAAGATGGTCTGTAAACTTTCAAACTGCTGAGGAAAGTAAGTCTTACCCCGCAATAGGCGAGTTTCGACAAGAGGGAGGGCGAGTTCTGGGCACTTTTCTGACAAGTGCCGGTGATTATCGGTATCTCGAAGGAACCGTGTCCGATAATAATTTATACCTGTCCTGCTTTGATGGAAGTCATGCCTATTTATTTACAGGTAAATTATTGAACGACGATACTATAACAGATGGGAAATTTTATTCAGGTCTTAATTCTTTTGAAACCTGGACAGCAAAGAAAGATGAAAATGCAATGTTACCGGATGCTTATTCGATGACTACCCTGAAGGATGGGTATGATAAAATTGATTTTTCTTTTCCGGGACTCGATGGCAGGAAAGTTTCACTCTCAGATGGGAAATTCAAAAATAAGATTACCCTGGTACAGTTTTTTGGATCCTGGTGCCCAAATTGTATGGATGAGACTGCTTTCCTGACCTCCTTTTATAAGGAATACAATAAAAAAGGCGTCGAGATTGTTGCGCTGGCCTACGAGCGTTCTACAGATCCTGAACGGGCTGGCAAAAATGTAACCCGGTTCCGCGATAGATTTAATGTACCATATGACATGTTATTGACGGGATACACTAATGATAAGTCGGAGGTTGCCAAAAGCCTTCCAATGTTAAAAAATTTTGTTGCTTTCCCAACTCTCATAATTATTGACAGACAAGGGAAAGTCCGGAAAATACACACAGGATTCAGTGGGCCCGGGACGGGAATTCATTATACAGATTTTGTCAGTGAATTTGAGAAAACAATTGATAGTCTGCTTGCCGAAAAATAATTATGAAGATTAATATAGCCTTATGCTGCCAGATCCTGACAGCATTTTTTCTTGCTGCCTGTTCTACTCCTAAAATGGTTAATCTCGATCCGGTTACCGTTACTGAGAATATTGCAGGTGCCAATGTATATCGTAGTGCTTACACCAGAACGTCTGATATCATTAATACCAGACTTGATCTTAGTTTTGACTGGGATAGTGCTCATGTAAAAGGAAAGGCAAATATTCTGGCAAAGCCTTACTTCTATGCTACTGACAAACTTATCCTGAATGCAAATGGTTTTAGAATCAATAATGTTTCATTAGTTCATAATTATGATAAAAAACCGCTTGAATATACCTACAATGGTAAAGTACTTTTCATCCAGTTAGACAGGCAATATACCAGAGATGAAAACTATACTGTTTTTATTGATTATGTAGCCATGCCTTACAAACTGAAGGTTGGTGAAGATATTACTTCAGACGGCGATAGGGGAATCTACTTTATTAACCGTGAAGGAAAAGAGAAATCAAAACCCCGGCAAATATGGACCCAGGGCGAAACGGAGTGTAATTCAAACTGGTTTCCAACGATTAATGATCCGCAGGAAAAAATGACTCAGGAACTTAATATTACAGTGGCCAATGAGTTCGTGACTTTATCTAACGGTAGCCTGGAGTTTTCAAGTTTAAATGGCGATGGAACCCGTACAGATAGCTGGCGACAGGAGCAAGCTCACTCAACCTATCTGACAATGCTTGCCGTCGGTGATTTTGCCATTACCAAAGATAAATGGCGGGATAAGGAAGTAAGTTATTATACGGAACCGGAATATGCCCCTACTGCCAAACTAGTTTTTGGGAATACTCCTGAGATGATGGAGTTCTTTTCTCAGAAATTGGGAGTCGATTATCCCTGGGAAAAATATTCGCAGATCGTGGTTCGTGATTTCGTAAGCGGAGCCATGGAAAATACTACAGCTACCGTTTTTTTTGAAGGTTTGAATATGACAGAGGGGCAGTATCTGGATGAAAATTATGAAGATATTATTTCACATGAACTGTTCCATCATTGGTTTGGTGATCTGGTTACTGCCGAATCCTGGTCTAATCTGCCTTTAAATGAGTCTTTTGCTACTTACGGGGAATATTTGTGGGATGAATACAAGTATGGGCGTGATATTGCTGATCTGAAAGGCCTGGAAGATATGTCTGCTTATCTCTCAAACAAGAATAAATATAAACTTAAGGTCATTCGTTTTGATTATGCCGACCGGG
>JBAZHY010000486.1:0-2633 GCA_041652175.1 Pedobacter sp. | reverse complement strand
GCCACATAAAGCTGAACCGACTGCAAACCAAGTTTTTGAATAGCTCTGGACTTAATCGTGTAACCGATGGAAATATTCTTCATCCTAAAATAAGCTCCGTTATACAGCCAGAAGTCTGACATCTGATAGTTATTGGAATCTGAAGTTCTTGAAAACCGCGGATAACGAGCGGCAAGGTTTTGTTCTGCAGAATTATTAGGGCTCCAGAATTTATTCACAATCTCCATTGGTACATTTCCGTAGTTATTCAGAAATGGCTGAACCTGCATATTGTTCAGCTGGCTTTTAATTTTACCAACTCCCTGAAACACAATACTAAAATCAAATCCCTTATAATCCAATCCGATATTACCTCCAAAAGTATAACGTGGCATAGACCCTCCTAACAGAACTTTATCACCTTCTGCGGTAATCTTTCCATCACCATTGACATCTATATATTTCACATCACCGGGTTTCATATTAGCATTCAGTACGGGTGAAGATTTAACCTCTTCCGATGTCTGAAATAAACCGGCAGACCGATATCCATACCATTCATTAAATTGTCCTCCTTCCAGTTTTGCCTGATTGCCAAGTATCTGGGTTCCTTTCAGATCCACTATCCTGGTCTTAGCATCCGACAAGTTCAATCCGATGGAATATTTCAGTTCTCCGGCCCGATCGTTCCAACCCGTTGCCACTTCCCAACCTTTTGCATCTACAACCCCCGCATTTTGAAAAGGATTGGTATAACCGATATAGTTTGGAATATCCAGGGTTAACAGGATATCTGTGGTCCTCTTATAAAAATAATCGGCCGTAATACTTAATTTATTATTGAAAAACGTAGCGTCCAAGCCTAAATCGATAGATCTGGTATTTTCCCATGAGATATCCTCAACCGCGTAGGCATTTTGTGCTCCTGTGGCTTTAGTCACTACCTTTCCATTTTGGTAGAATAATGCGTTGCTAAATTGAATCGTTGACTGATACGGGTAATTGCCGATCCGCTCATTGCCGGCAATACCCCAGGATCCCCTGATTTTAAGGAAACTTAGCGGCTTGATATTCTTTAGAAACGACTCTTCTGTAAGAGTCCATCCTGCTGAAAAAGAAGGGAATAAGGAATTCCGGTAATCAGGATGAAAGCGGGAAGATTGATCGTACCTTAAATTACCCTGTATATAATACTTATTTTTAAAGTTATACTTCACTCGGCTAAACAATGATCGCAGGGCAGACTCAGAGGCAGACCCTCCATTATCCCTGAATTCGAGTGAACCTATATTAAGGAAAGGGAAACTTGTGACATCAAAACCGCTTCTGGAAGCACTGATTGCTTCAGTATAATAATAATTCTCCTCATATCCCCCAAGTACGTCAATCTGATGCAAGCCGCGAATATTGGTAGAATAATTCGCAAGCAATTGCCCATTGATATAAAAATTATATGGTCTTGATTCAGTAAGGTTCGTACGGGGCTGATTCACTGCTATGATTCTTCCCGGGTCATCCAGAGCAGTATAGCTAATCACTTTTGAGAATGATTTGCCCTGATCTATGTCAAATGTTGGTGAAACCAGAGCAGACAGTGTCAAACCTTTTACTGGCTTTAAATTAAAAGCCATCCGGCCACCAATCTGATTGCCAACGTTTTTACTAAAACCTCCCTCCCGGATTTGAACAATTGGATTCGCACCATCTTTTCCCGGTGCTTTTCTGCCATCAGAATAATAATCATCTAAATAGGCAGGAAAGAGTCGTGAAAAAAGTATTGAATTCCCTCCATCTACCGGAGCCTGCGAATTTGATCTCCTGTAAAAAACATCCAGATTCACATCCAGTTTATCATTGACCTTCAAATCATTATTGATTCGAAACTGGTACTGATCATAGGAAAGATTATCATAAAGCCCTTCAGATAAACTGTATCCTAAAGAGGCCAACGTTTTTATTTTACCGGTACCTATAGTAAAACTGAGATCATGACGCTGACGAGGAGCATAATCACCAATAACTACATCCTGCCAATTAGTTATAGGATAGAGATCGGGATTTTTTATGTTATTTTCAAGATACGAGTTGATAGTAGCCTTTGGATATAATTCAGTCCCCCCATCATTCTTCAGGAATTCGTTAAAGTAGTTCATGTACTCAATGATACCTGCATATTCCGGTAAGGCAGTTGGTGTCTGAATGCCATATTCATAATTGTAGTCAAAGCTGGATTGTCCTTCTTTTGCACGCTTAGTGCTGATAAGAACCACCCCTGCTGCTGCTCTGGAACCATAAATCGCAGCAGAAGCTGCATCTTTAAGTACTGAAATACTTTCTACATCATTCGGATTGACATTATCAATATTACTGACCGCAACACCATCCACGATAAACAGGGGCGCATTTGTTCCGAGCGTAGTTACTCCTCTGATCAAGATGGTAGAGCCGGAACCGGGAGTTCCACTGCTTCTCGTAACTGACACGCCAGGCATTGCACCCTGGAGAGCATCTGAGATCTTTACCGTTTTCCGGCCACTAACCTCTTCTCCCTGAATTGTTGAAACGGCGCCTGTCAGATCCTTTTTCTTTTCCACGCCATAGGCAGTTACCACTACCTCATTCAATTTGGATAATTCTTCCAGAAGCGTAATATC
>JBAZHY010000485.1:0-2635 GCA_041652175.1 Pedobacter sp. | reverse complement strand
CCATAAACAACAATAGTCATAGTCACAATAAGTCGAAATTGATAAATCCCGAATTATTGAATGGCTGATAGAAGCATCAGAAGGTATTGTAGTATAGAATGTGATTCCAGGGTATGCCCCTCCGTCATTATTGCATAAAGTTGAATTATTCATCTTAAATTGATCTAAATAATTACTTTCTGCGAATGAAATTTTAATTGTTGAATAGTCACTTACATTACTAGAGAATAAACTTCCGGAAATATAAATAAGTATATTCAGAAGTGGTGGATTCAGTTGAGAAGAAAGTAATAAAGCACTTCCATCAACAGAGGTGTTGTTATTAAACTTTGAATTCCTTATATCTGTACTACACTGGGACAATGAGACAGCTCCTCCGTAAGATGCACTATTGTATGAAAAATCAGTATCATAAATCTTGCAATCTCCAATATCATCACAATATGTTTGAACCATTATTCCGCCCCCACTACCAGATGTACAGTGATCTACAAGACAATCAACCATACCGATAGTACTTGAACCTATTAAAAAAATCCCACCACCTGCCAGATATGATTCGCAATAGGTAATTTCAGTTGATTCTATTGACAATGAGCCGGAATTCATATAAATTCCACCTCCACTACCTGCTGATGTTGAACAATTGTTGATTTCACATTCGGTTAGTTCTAAAGCACCATTGCAATATATTCCTCCACCGCCATAATTAACATCATATAGTACTGTACAGTTTTGAATAACACATTGTTCAATATTCAGCTCTCGTTCATTCGGTGAATAAATTCCACCTCCTTTAGAATAAGCGTAGCCATCAGTAATTGTCATATTTCTTAAGTAAGTCGGACTTGCACTATATTGACTTAATGTTACACAGCGCTGTGTTTCGTTACCATCAATAATGACATTGGAAAATTGAATTCCCTGAATTGTCAAACCTTTATTTCCAAGACTAATCGGTCCATAAGTTCCGGATGATACCAATATTATATCTCCATTAGAACTTGCATTTATAGCTAATTGTATCGTCGCATATTGTGCCGGAACATAACGGGTGACAGAAAATAAAAGCACTGGAAGCAGGCATATAGCCAAAAGAAAAAATTTCTTATTCATAATATACTCCATAATTCAAGTTTAAGGTTTCCATTATTTCCCTGCCTGTCAATAAAAATCACTCAGACAGTTCTATTTCTCAGGATATACTTCATTTTTAATCTACAAAAAATCATCTGATGCTCGGGAAATAAATACTCCGAGCACCAGAACACTTAGCCGAATTTCCAAACCTCTCCCCAGAAGAACTTTGTTTCAAAGCCTCTTAGTTCCTGATAAAGTGCCATGTTTTTACTCCCCCTTTTTAATAAATTTTCCCTGTTAGCCATATAGATTAACTGTTTTAACATTTTCTACTTAGGGAAATAATACTCCACACCATCAAGGACAATAATGGCATAAGTCTCTTCTTCAAGTATAATAGTAACACCAGGATCGTTGAGATGTCCTGTATAAACGGGTAAGTATGAGTAATCAATTCCTGAAGAATTTAACGGATTAAAAAACAGGGCTTGCACTAATAAAATTGCTAAAATGAGCTTTTTCATTTTTCTCTCCTTTTTTTAAAGTTCTCACAGTATTAGTGAAAAAAGGAGAGCCAGTGTGACCCACTTTTGCAAAAAATCTTTTAATAGTAAAAAAAAAAATCAGCTATTCCAACTTATAATCAGGAATCCGAACCAGGATGGTTAAAGGTCAAACGACTAACGACTAACGAATCTAAATATTCTACTCCAGATTATACTTTATCAGTTCTTCTATCGTCAACCCAATAAATCCTTTTCTAAGAACTGGAACTGCGTTCCAATGCATTGACACGTTCAATGCACTCCAAATAACTCCAAATAATTCCATATAATCCCAAAATAAAACCTGCTCTTTCTCTTCTTTCGCGTTTTTTCGCGACTTTCGCGGTTAAAACTCCTCTCTTACTTTGTTTTCTTAGTTATTCATCTTTCATCTTTAATCTTTAATTTACCACTACCACTTTCCGCTGTGCTTTATATTCCCCGTCAGCTTTCATCCTGATAAAATACACCCCTGAAGCAACTTGTGATCCTGCATTATCCCTCAAATCCCAATATGCCGTATTATTCTTTAATCCTTCATCTTTAATCCTTAATTCCCGAATTCGCTGCCCCTTTAGGTTAAAAATTTCAAATTGCATGGCTTCAGTTACTACTTCCCCAGACCATAAAATCCGAGCCTGTCCATCCCGAAGTTTAGTTGCAATCAGCGGATTGGGATAAACCATGATCTCCATCGGTTTCTGTACCAGTTCGTCATAATTGACCGGCGTTCCCTGCCACTCAACTGCTCCAATATCAATTCCATTACCATATATCCTCTGATTACCATAGACATCTGTCTCCGGCAGCTCAATCCCTTCCGGTAATTCCAATGTACCCGCATCAATCAAAGGTGAACCGGCTAAAGGAGTATAATCAGTATTAACCATCGGATCGCATTCCAGGTTTCCTTCCAGCCAGTTTAATGTAATTGGAGCATACTCTTCTCCTTCAATTATTACTCCATCATAGCCACCTTCAATCAGAGAATGAGATACTTCCACATCCAT
>JBAZHY010000484.1:0-2636 GCA_041652175.1 Pedobacter sp. | reverse complement strand
TTTTCCAACGCCTTGCGGAGTACCGGTAAAAATAAGATCCCCTTTTTTTAGAGTTATATATTTCGAAACGAATGCTATAATGTATTCAAACGAAAAAAGGAGGTCTTTAGTGTTTCCATTCTGTACAGTCTTTCCATTCAGATTTAATCTGATGTTTAGATTGTTGAGATCTTTAAAATCTGTTTTAGGGATAAATTTACTTATTGGTGCTGAATTGTCAAATGCTTTGGCAAGTTCCCATGGTAAGCCTTTTTCTTTATGCTTTTGCTGAATATCCCTCGCAGTAAAGTCAACTCCCAAACCGATCTCATCAAAGTAATTGGAAGCGAATTTTTCAGCAATATGTTTTCCTTCCTTCGAAATTTTTAAAACAAGCTCAATCTCATGATGGATGTCAGTTGAAAACTCAGGATGATAGAATGGCTTATTATCTTTTAATACCGCAGTATCAGGTTTCATAAAAATGACCGGCACTGTGGGTACAGGATTATTCAGTTCTTTGGCATGTTCAGCGTAATTACGCCCGATTGCAATAATTTTCATTATGCGAATATAAGAATAGGCTATAAAACGAAAGTAAAAAAGAGGCAGATTATTACAGTACCGAGATACGCTTGGTTATGATCTCGTTTCCGGCACTCACGCGAATAAAGTAAAACCCGCTGGTTATTTTAGATGAGATACTAAAAGAGCTGGTATGTGCACCTGCATCAAGTCTTTCAGAAAACAGGGTAGTGATCTGATTACCCAAAATATCCATTATTCTGATCGTTACATTAACGTCTTTACTTACGGTATAACTCATGTTCAGATATTCAGTAATCGGATTGGGATAAACTTTCACATTGGTTAGAATCCTGTCGTTCTGAGTCTTGTCACTTAAAGTGGCTCTTGGAATTCCCGATACTTTAGAATTGACCAGGAGCTTGTCTTTTTCGGGATTAAATGGAGTGAAATTAATCTTTACACCATTTTTAAGATATGCCGGTTTATTGGAACGGGTATCGGTGATTTTGGTTGATTTTGTTTTGGTGGAATCAATACGAAATACAGCCTTAGAAAAGCCATAACCATAGCTTAACCCTGGCATTATTATGCTGAGTGTTATGATTAATATGAATTTTCTAAGGTAAAGGTTTATCATACGCAAATCCGACAGATGTATAAATATAAGGCATATTAATCTATACCAATACTAATCAATGATTTTTTTAACAATTTTTAACAAAAAACTTATTTTACGGTCAAGGTCGCTTTAATGTTACTTATTTAATCGGGAAAATGTTGAAAACCAATCAGCTGTTGTACCGTTGTGAAATTGTTTTTAAGATGTACTTTTGAAAACAAAATTAATTGATGTGTCAAAGGTAAAAAATCTTCATAAACTTTCAGCGGCTGGCCTATTGATTAGTTTAGGAATAATCTATGGTGATATCGGAACATCCCCGCTTTATGTTTTCAAAGCCATAATTTCAGACCGTATAATTACTACCGATCTTATTTTAGGTGGCTTGTCCTGTATTTTCTGGACATTAACCCTGCAGACGACAATAAAGTATGTTATTATAACTCTCAGAGCAGATAATAAGGGTGAAGGTGGAATTCTTTCACTTTTTTCTTTGGTAAAGAAGAGAGGTAAATGGCTTGTTATTCCGGCCATGATCGGTGCTTCTGCAATGCTGGCGGATGGAATGATTACCCCTCCGATTACTGTTTCGGCTGCCATTGAGGGACTCAGAATATTTTACAAGGATATTCCTACTGTCCCAATAGTAATCGTAATTATTTCTATATTGTTTCTGATACAGCAATTCGGTACAAGTCTGGTAGGAAGGGCATTCGGACCAATCATGTTCGTCTGGTTTACTATGATGGCTGTAATCGGTGGAGTCTATCTGATTCAATTTCCCGAGATTTTTAAGGCAATCAGTCCTTATTATGCTTACTCATTGCTTTCGTCAAACCCTAATGCCTTGTTCATACTTGGTGCGGTATTCCTTTGTACAACAGGGGCTGAGGCACTGTATTCTGATCTGGGGCACTGCGGCCGTGCGAATATCCGTATCAGCTGGATATATGTTAAAACCTGTCTTTTGCTGAATTATTTTGGACAGGGTGTCTGGTTATGGCAACATCAGGGCAGTACCCTTTCTCCGAGTGATAATCCCTTCTTCAGTATCATGCCTGAATGGTTCCTGATTGCAGGGATCAGCATTGCAACAGCCGCTGCCATTATTGCCAGTCAGGCCATGATTTCGGGCTCGTTTACGCTTATTTCTGAGGCGGTAAGATTAAATCTCTGGCCTAAAGTTAAGATCAACTATCCGAGTAATCAGAAAGGACAGTTATATGTTCCGTCTATTAACATTCTTCTTTGGATCGGCTGTATTATCGTGGTACTGATCTTCAGGGAATCGCAGAATATGGAAGGTGCTTATGGTCTGGCTATTAATATGACCTTTTTAATGACTACTATTCTGGTTGCAGAATTCCTGGCGCGCAAGAAATTCCCGAATTATATCATTATTATTTTCCTGACCATTTATGGTTTGATCGAACTTGGATTCCTGGTTGCTAATATGGCCAAGTTTATGCATGGAGGATGGTTTACACTGGTGCTGGCTATGTTACTATTA
>JBAZHY010000483.1:0-2636 GCA_041652175.1 Pedobacter sp. | reverse complement strand
TATTTATTCAGCAGCAGATTAAAAGCCTCAGCCCGGGTACTTTCCTGTGAAAATTTCTCTAAGATTACGGAATCTTCTACCTGCATAAACTCATTTATTGGGGTGGAATTTCCGAACTGAGGTTAATTAATTACTTACGTTTAATTACCTTTTGAACAGCATTAATAATATCCTCAGTATCCAGCCCGTATTTCTTCATTAACTGATCTGGTGTTCCGCTTTCTCCGAAACTGTCATTAACAGCTACATATTCCTGCGGAGCCGGATGATTAGTAGCCAGGACCTGTGCAATACTGTCTCCAAGTCCGCCAAAACGGTTATGCTCTTCAGCCGTAACTACGCAGCCGGTTTTTGCTACAGACTTTAAGACTGCTTCGGTGTCTAAAGGTTTAATGGTATGTATATTTATTATTTCAGCGCTGATTCCGGCTTCAGCAAGTTTTTCGCCTGCTTCAATTGCTTTCCAGACCATGTGTCCGGTGGCAAAAATACTTACGTCAGTACCTTCATTAACCATCCATGCTTTCCCGATTTCAAATTTCTGATCAGGATCAGTAAATACCGGAACAGATGGACGGCCAAATCTTAAATAAACCGGTCCATGATGTTCAGCCACAGCAATAGTGGCAGCTTTGGTCTGATTATAATCGCATGGGTTAATAACAACCATACCAGGAAGCATTTTCATCATGCCTATATCTTCAAGAATCTGGTGTGTAGCTCCATCTTCCCCAAGAGTAAGGCCTGCATGAGAGGCTGCAATTTTTACATTTTTGTCAGAATAAGCGATTGACTGTCTGATCTGATCATATACACGACCGGTTGAGAAATTGGCAAAAGTTCCGGTAAATGGAATTTTTCCTCCAATAGTCAAGCCAGCTGCAATACCCATCATATTGGCTTCAGCAATTCCTATCTGGAAAAAACGATCCGGGAATTCCTTAATAAAGGCATCCATTTTCAGGGAACCGATAAGATCAGCACAAAGGGCAACAACTTTTTCATTTCTTTTCCCCGCTTCCAATAATCCGGCGCCAAAACCTGAACGTGTATCTTTTTTTTCAGTATAAGTGTATTTCTTCATTTTTCAGTGCATATTCCTGTGCTTACAGGCATAGTTTAATATTATTTTCTCAGAATGAGTATCTGTGATTTTTATAATTCAGGGTTAATTAATAATCGCCAAGGGTTTCTTCCAATTGTCCGAGTGCAGTAGCTAATTGTTCATCATTTGGTGCTGCACCATGCCATTTATGGGTATGCATCATGAAATCAACCCCATTGCCCATTATGGTTTGCATAAGGATCATGATAGGTTTACCTTTAAAAGTTTTGGATATAGCCAGATCAAGTATCCGGACTACATCTGCCATATCATTGCCACTCATTTCAAGAACCTCCCAACCAAATGCTTCCCATTTAGCACGCAGGCTGCCTAATGAGAGTATAGCTTCAGTTGGCCCGTCAATCTGCTGACCATTTACATCAATGGTAGAGATCAGATTATCCACTTTATTATGGCTCGCATACATTGCCGCTTCCCAGATCTGGCCTTCCTGAATTTCGCCGTCGCCATGTAATGAGAAAACAATACGATTATCGTTATTTAATTTTTTTGCCAGTGCTGCACCAATCGCAACAGACATCCCCTGACCTAAAGAACCGGAGGCAACTCTGATGCCCGGTAAATTCTCGTGTGTGGTTGGATGCCCCTGTAAGCGGGTGTTGATTTTTCTGAAAGTAGCAAGCTCAGATACATCAAAATAACCTGCACGGGCAAGAACACTGTACCAAACCGGGGAAATATGACCATTTGACAAGAAAAAAAGATCCTCACCATGTCCGTCCATATTGAATTTAGTGTCATGTTTCAGGGTATGAAAATATAATGCCACCAAATAATCTGTACAACCTAATGAACCACCCGGATGACCTGACTGGCAGGCATGAACCATCCTTAAAATATCTCTGCGAACCTGAGAAGCTGTTTTTGTTAATTTTTCTATATCTGGAGTCATAATTTATTCTTTATGGCCTTGCTTTGCCATGTGTTGAATTGCGATTTGTTTATGTGTTTTATTGATTTTTATTTCAGTAAGTCCAGCACCTGGGCCGAAGAGTTTTTGGTATCCACTTTGTCAATTATCTTTCGGATATTCCCATCTTTCCCGATGATGAATGTCTTTCGGGCTATACCCATATACTTTTTACCGTACATGTTTTTTTCGACCCATACTCCATAAGCCTCAACAATTTTTTTATCTGTATCGGCAATCAGCGGAAATGGAAGGTTGTGTTTGCTTATAAATTTAAGATGTGATTTTTCATCATCTGTACTTACTCCAAGGACCACAAAGCCCTGTTGGAGTAAACTTTGATAATTGTCTCTGAAACTACATGCCTCCGCAGTGCATCCGGGTGTATCATCTTTAGGATAGAAATAAAGAATGATATCCTTTCCTGCGAAATTACTAAGACTTATACTATTCCCGTTCTGATCATTGGCAATAAAATCAGGGGCCTTTTGGCCTTCTTTTAACTCAGTCATAGTTACATAGTTTTAAAGCCATAAAATTAGTAAAATAAATATTGCGAATTGAATATTTCTGATTACCTGTAGAATACGGCATTATATA
>JBAZHY010000482.1:0-2638 GCA_041652175.1 Pedobacter sp. | reverse complement strand
TCAATCGGAAGAAATGTTCTGGATCAGAAAAGGTCATCATTATGGGTTCCCATGGCAAATGGCCGGAGTTGAAAACCCTCAGCAGTTTTCACCATGGACTCCCGATCATACCAAAGATGCCTTCATCAGTCCGGGAGCTCATGCCTACGTAGTTAAATATTTCAGAAATGACCCTGATTTTCCAAAAGTTCCCAATGGGGTGAAATTTTCACCGGGTGTACAAAACCTGGGACCGGATGCCAATGAATACAGGGATATTGCTTCAGGAAAAATTGTTGATGGTGATATAACAGGAAAGGCTGTCAGTACATTCAATGCCCATAGTGTTCCACTCGGACTGGTATTCGATACTAAAAATGCATTGAGCAGTGAATTTAAAGGAGATGGTTTCGTATTCAGATATGGCGGCGGATCAGACCGTCCCGGCACTAATTTATTAAGAAAGACCGGAAAAGATCTGTTACATCTTGATCTTTCTTATAATGCTGCAGCCGATAACTTTTATGTAAAAACCACTTCAATTGTCAATAATTTCAATGCACCTGTAGATGCTTTATTGATCGGTAATAAAATCTATGTACTTGAGCATGGAACTGCCAATTCAGACGGGGGCAGAATCTGGAAGATCACTCTTCCTGAATAAATTAATAATAATGATTTTTAAAAAATATAGTCAAAGCTGACTACAATAATATAAATTTATACATGCAAGAAAATACACCTGATCAGAATTTTGAGAAAACAGGTCTAAGTTTACCCCCGGCTCCAAAACCTATAGGAGTTTATAAACCCTACATTGTAGATGGCAAATATCTTTACCTATCCGGGCACGGTCCGGTAAAGGATGATAAATCCTTAATCAAAGGCCGCGTTGGTCAGGACTTTGATATAGAACAGGGTAAAATGGCTGCACAACAAGTTGCATTAGCCATGCTTTCGACTATCAAAACTAACTTCGGAAGTCTGAACAAGGTAAAAAGGGTGATTAAAGTCCTTGGAATGGTTAATTGTACAGATGATTTTGAAAGACATCCAAACGTAATAAACGGCTGCAGTGAGCTGTTTGCCAAAATCTGGGGAGAAGAGAACGGAATCGGTGTAAGAAGCGCAATTGGATTTAACTCACTTCCTGATAATATTCCGGTTGAGATTGAAGCACTCTTCGAACTTCACAACTCACCTAAAGATCCGCTCAAATAAACATAATCAATAAGCTAAACTAAACCTTAACTCAATGGAACAAATCTGGGCACAAAATTACGATCCATTTAACAATGCCATATACTCTACCATACTTGCCGCGCTGCCTATCATTGTACTTCTCGGTTCAATAGCAATATTTCATATGAGGATACACCTGGCCGCAATACTTGGCCTCGCAGTAGCTGTATTAGTTGCCCTGTATGCTTTTAACATGCCTGCTACCGCTGTAGCTGCCTCAACCGTTTATGGCGGAGCCTATGGACTATTCCCAATAGGATGGATCGTACTTAACCTGATATTCCTTTATCAGCTTACGGTAAACAAGGGATTATTCACGCTTATCCGAATGCATCTGTCGACCATAGCCCCTGATCCAAGAATCCAGGTCATTCTGATTGCATTCGCATTCGGGGCTTTTTTTGAAGGAGCAGCAGGCTTTGGTACTCCGGTAGCTATTACTGCTGCAATTCTGATTCAGTTAGGATTCAGGCCTCTGGCTGCCTGCGGATTATCGCTGATTGCAAATACCGCACCTGTAGCTTTCGGAGCGCTTGGAACACCTATAATTGCATTGGCAGCAGTAACAGATATCGATCTGTTAAAATTATCTGCAATGGTAGGAAGACAGCTTCCATTATTTTCATTCATTGTACCCTTTTGGGTGATTTGGGCGATGGCGGGTTTCAGAGGAATGATTGCAGTATGGCCTGCGGCATTTACTGCCGGACTTTCATTTGCAATAACACAATTTCTGGTTGCTAATTACCATGGCCCATGGCTCGTAGATATATTTGCCTCTATCGTATCTATCATTTCAATTATTGTACTCCTTAAATTCTGGCAGCCAAAAACTATCTGGCAGCTTCCTAAAGCCGAAGATACTATTAAACAGGAGGCAGATCCGGCTTCAGTTTCAAATAAGGATATCATCAGGGCCTGGACTCCATGGGTTATTCTGACACTGTTTATTTTTGCCTGGGGAGTTCCAACTGTGAAGAAATCCCTGAATTCAATTTCTGCACCTGAATATGAAGTTAGTTATTTACATAAGCTGGTTAAGCGCTCTGCTCCTATTGCCCCTATCCCGACGGCAGACAAGCCGGAAAAAACTGAGGAAGCTATATTCAAGCTGAACTGGATATCGGCTACCGGAACAGGAATACTTCTGGCTGCTGTAATCGCGGGATTTGCCATCGGCTATTCTGTGCGCGAAATGTTAAAGGTCTATTTTCAGACTTTATGGAGGGTCAGATTTTCACTGATTACCATTGCCGCCATGCTGGCTTTGGGCTATGTTACGAAATATTCAGGTGCCGATGCCACCTTAGGCCTTGCATTAGCTAAAACCGGTGTTTTATATCCGTTCTTTGGTACCATGCTGGGATGGTTAGGTGTTGCCCTTACGGGATCTGATACTGCATCAAACGTATTATTC
>JBAZHY010000481.1:0-2639 GCA_041652175.1 Pedobacter sp. | reverse complement strand
CTCCAAAATCAGTTGCAGCATATAACTGAAAATCGGACTCTTCAGGTAAAAGAGTCATATTCTGGTTATCGAGACTGTATTTTCTTCTGATGATTACCGGAACTGTGAGTTCCATTTCCATCAATTTAAAAAATGCCGCACGCTGATCCTGCAAACCACAAATAGAGTTAGTTTCCAAAACAAGCACCAGTGTATTATCCAGAGGAATTTCATTGAAAAGATCTGAACCAATATCAGAATTCAATATTGAAACAAGATTCAGGGAAGAATCACGATCTACCGACTCCACATATTCCTTCAATGAGTAAAAAGGATGACAATTTGCCTTGTTAGGAAGAGTTTTCCAGGTCTGATAATTATAGAGTTGTTTCAGATTGCCTGGGAAACTAAAAGAAGGCAATTCATCGGCCAGATATACAAAATCTGTCGACTGCTCGCCCATATTATATTTATCAAGAATTGATGAGTATAGATATCCAACCTCATTCAAAACCGCAGGGTCCTTTAAATTCTTTCCTGAAATATCAATCACAACCCGTGGAACCTGATGTCCTCCGATAAAGGTGTTAAGTTCAGTGGTATGACGCTTTTCGTACTCATAAGGACTATGAGCTATATGTTTGTTACCGGTTGTTAACTGTTGACTATTCGCAGTTATCCCTGAAGAACTAATGTTTCCGTCTTGATAATCAATTCCTTCCGAAAGCCGGGAACTGAGAACCGATGTTTCCCGTTCTTTGTATCTTTCAGCAAGTGCAATGGCAACCGGTGCTTCAAACTCAGGATCCTCAGTCAAAGAAACACGGATTGTATCACCCAGACCATCCTCCAAAAGAGCACCAATACCTACGGCAGACTTTATACGTCCGTCTTCGCCATCGCCCGCTTCGGTAACACCTAAATGCAGGGGATAATTCATTCCCTCCTTCACCATGCTTTCCACCAGCATCCGATATGCCTGGACCATAACCTGAGGATTACTTGATTTCATCGAGATAACCAGATTATAATAATTCAGATCCTCGCACATTCGCATAAATTCCATCGCTGACTCCACCATTCCACGGGGAGTATCACCATAATGGCTCATTATTCTGTCAGAAAGTGAACCATGATTGGTTCCGATACGCATGGCAGTACCATATTCCTTACAGACCTTTACCAGAGGTGCAAATTTCTTGTATATCCGTTCAAGTTCAGCCTGATATTCACTACTGGTGTATTCAAAGTTCTCAAAGCGCTTCTTATCTGCGTAATTGCCCGGATTAATCCTTACCTTTTCAACTAAACGGGCAGCTTCTTCAGCAGCATTTGGAGTAAAATGTATATCGGCAATCAAAGGCACATCATAGCCTCTTAACTTCAGCTCCTTCTTAATATTTGCCAGATTTTTAGCTTCTTTAACACTCGGTGCGGTAATTCTCACATATTCGCATCCGGCATCAACCATACGGATAGTTTGCTCCACAGTGCCAATTGTATTCATGGTATCTGTAGTGGTCATACTCTGAATTCTGACAGGATTCAGTGCACCCATAGGCACATGCCCGATTGTCACCTCACGGGTCAGGAATCTGGAATAGGTATTTAGTGAATTACAATACTTGCCATCAAGGGCAGTAACAGCGCTTTTATCCATCAGGAGAATCAATATTTTTCAAAAATACACAATATCGGGTGAATGTTTAATTATTGATCAGGAAACGCTCATCCCGTTTTATGTAACATCTATTTGCACAAGTAAGAATTTATCACATTATTATGAATAAATCTGCAAGAAAAATAATATATTCATTCTAAAACACACATAAATTGGAAAGAAGAAATTTTATAAAGACAACTGCTATCGGCTCGACTGTTATAGCTTCTTCGGGCTTATTATCCTTTCAATCTGGAATGGCTAACATACCTCCCAGCATTCCCTCTATCAAAAATCCATTAAACCTTTATGGTTCCTTAGAACCGGTTCTTGAAGGGATCCGTGCAAACAATCCTATGGATCTGACTGTTGCAAACTGGAGAAAAAAGAATCCAAAGGGCAGCTATAAAAAATGGCAGACTGCAGCCAGAAAATGTCTGCTGGATGGATTGCACTATAACCCCGGACCGTTAAACCTGGCACCAGAGGTGATTCAAAAAGAAGACAGGGGCACCCACACTTTCGAAAAAATATTTTTTAATACTACTCCCTGGCATCGGCTGGAGGCTTACCTCTTATTACCGAAGGGAGTTAAACAACCCGTTCCGGGTATCGTAGCGCTGCATGAATGGGGCGGTCCTATGGGCTTTGGCAAAGACCGGATCGCCAATGGCGGCAAGGATCATGAACTATTGGTAAAACATCGTAAAGAATACTATGAAGGCGCTTATTTAACAGAAGAACTGGTTAACAGAGGCTATGCGGTTATCGTTATAGATGCGCATCATTTCGGTGCCCGTGTTCCTAAAGGCATTAATGGAATACCTGTTAACTTTGATCCTTTTTCATTATCAGCTGAAGAATACAATCAGTTTGATAATAAGATCCGTGAACTTTTATATTATGGTGTCAGGCAGTTAAATTGGGCGGGGACTACCTGGGCAGGCCTAAACTACTTTGACGATTCAAGATGTATCGATTATTTAGCTACCCGCCCGGA
>JBAZHY010000480.1:0-2644 GCA_041652175.1 Pedobacter sp. | reverse complement strand
AAAAGTAGAACTTCCAAAGATGAGGGCAATGACAATGGAGGGATTATGTATTTTCTTGGATGTGAATACAAAGTATTTTAATCAGTTCGAGATTGAATTAAAGGATAAAAAAGATAAAATATCCAAAGATTTTTCTAACATCATAACACGCATACGTGAAGTTATCCGAAATCAAAAGTTCGAGGGAGCTGCCGCCGGGTTCCTTAATGCTAATATTATCGCAAGGGATTTAGGATTGAAAGATTCAACTGAAATAGATCATACCGGAAATATTAACGTTACCTTCAAAGAGAAAGAATGAATGTAGAGATTCAAACAACTAAAGTTTATACCAAGAATCTCAAAGCAGATACCCGCTATGTATTTAACCCCGGCGGGTCCAGGTCAAGTAAAACATATTCGATTAACCAGGTCGCTTATACAATTTCAGCACAAAGCGAAACTCCGATAATCTTTTCTATTGTATCTGAAACAATGCCACATCTTCGCAAAGGTGCAATGCGTGACTTCCTACTATTTCTTAAACAGAATAACCTGTATAACGAGAAATATCATAACAAATCAGATAATATCTACCAGGTTAATAAGTCAATAATAGAATTTTTCTCAGTTGACACACCGGGAAAGGTTCACGGCCCGGAAAGAGATTACCTGTTTGTAAATGAGTTGCAATATATTTCTTATGATACTTTTTTCCATTTATCACAACGTACCCGGAAAAGAATATTTGCAGACTGGAACCCGGTTTCAGAGTTTTGGGTTTATCCTGAGTATATTGAAAATCCACAATACAAATCTGACTTAACTGTCATTCATTCCACGTTGTTCGATAATCCGTTTATTGCAGAAGAAATAAAGCGGGATATTCTTTTACGCGCTGAACGTGATCCAAATTACAAAAGAGTTTATTTAGAAGGGTTAATTGGACAGCTCGAAGGGGTTGTATTCCATAACTGGAGATATGCGGAAGAAGGCGAAATCGACAAGGCATTCAAAGATGTTTCAACAGGTTATGGGTTGGATTATGGATTTCACCCGGACCCGGATGCAATGACTAAAATAGCAATAGACAAGCGCAGGAAGTTAATATACTGCCGGGAAATGCTTTACAAAACAAATAATTCAACGGATGATCTGATTAAGCTTATTCAGTCTTTTTACCGAACAGGTGAGTTGATAGTTGCAGAATCAGCAACCCCGCGGACAAATGCAGATTTAAGTAAGCATTTTAATATAAAACCCGTTCAGAAGACCAAGACTGTAACGGAATGGTTGAGAGAATTACAGGATTATACTTTTGTTATTGATAAAGATTCTGTAAATTTGGTCAAGGAATTCAGAAACTATGTGTGGAGCGATAAGAAAGCTGGTATTCCTTTAGACGCTTGGCAGCATTTAATAGATGGAATAAGATATTTTTATATGTCAACTTGCAAACCTGAATACTTCTGATTATGAGAAAGTTTATTCATATTCAATGCGCTTGCGGAGCGGACTATTGGACAACAGAGCCCTCACTTAGATATTTTTCAACAGACGGTTATGAGCTTTGTGAACACTGTATTAAGAAAAATAATCTTGGAATACATTCTAATATCTCATTTGACCCTCAATATTTCTAAATGAAAATCCTCATCCTTTCCCCTCATATTGACGATGCTGAATTTGGAGCAGGGGCAACTATCCGCAAGTTTACCGATAATACATTCTGCTGGATCGCTTTTTCAGATTGTGCTGAATCATTACCAGAAGGATTCCCGGAAGAAACATTACGAAAAGAATTCAAACAAATCTGTAAACTTTACGGCATTGATAATTATACAGTCGCTAATTTCCCGGTACGTAACTTCACTTCACATCGGCAGGAAATTCTTGAAATACTTTTTAAAGCACGTAACGAATTTAACCCTGATTTGGTAATTGGTCCCTCACTTAACGACACGCACCAGGATCATACTGTTATAGCTAATGAAATGATCCGGGCATTTAAGAACACTTCGATAATCAGTTATGAACTTCCCTGGAATAACCTGAAATCTGTTAATAACTACTATGTAAGGATAACATCTGAACAGTTAGAATTCAAGCTGAAAGTTTTATCTCTATACGAAAGTCAGATCGTTAAGAACCGGCCCTACTCAAACCCTGAATTCATTGAATCGCTGGCTAAAGTCAGGGGTACGCAAATCAATGTACAATATGCTGAAGCATTTGAACTGATACGATGGATAAATTAAAAATCTTAGTAACCGGAGCCGGAGCACCCGGAATAGCAGGAACCATTTACTCCCTGCAAAATAATTTTGATAACAGACCTGTTGAGATAATCGGAACGGATTGCAACCCTGATGCTGTGGGTAAGGATTTGTGCGATAGTTTTTATCACATCTTAAAATCCGACACTGAATTTTATTTATGCTTTTTAAAAGCATTATGTAATCTTTTAAAGATTGATTTAATAATTCCGCAAAATACGGGGGAGTTATTAATATTATCAATAGATAAAATAGAATTTAGCTGCCCAATAATGGTATCCAATTACTTACCAATAAAGTATGCAAATGATAAATCAATTATTAATGGAATGAATTTTAAAAATTTTTCTTCATTTTACCCGGGCGGATGCGTTACAAAAATTATTGAT
>JBAZHY010000479.1:0-2644 GCA_041652175.1 Pedobacter sp. | reverse complement strand
TGTAAAGATCAAAAGCAGGAATATAAGCTAAAGGAATCCCAGAAAACATCCTTAAATACGATTCAGTCTAAGGTAATTGATCTGGCTCCGCTTGTTTATCCTGAATTTAATATCACTTTCAAGAATACTCAACCGGACCTGATCCCTGCGATCAATGCTCCCCCACGAACACAGAAAACAAGCACTTTTCTTCGTCATTGTAATTTCCGTATTTGATTAATTCCTCTTCAGTCTGATTTCTTTCAGTCTGCTACGGCTGTTTAGGCCTTCTTATATCGTTTGTTTTAACCAACAATCTGATGAAATGACTTGTTCAGGTATTGCCTGCAATTCATAATTATTCGTAATCAATATTTATTTTTTTAATGCTTTATCATGAGAAATCTATTTAGCTCAATAGCCATTTTAATTGTTTTGTTTTTTGCAGCATGCAGCAGTTCCGGGAAACCCGCTCCGGCAGCAGTCGATACCCCTTCAGCTCCTGTTTCTGCTTCAGTTTACACTTGTCCGATGCACCCTGAAATTCAAAGTGATAAACCCGGTACCTGTTCTATTTGTAAAATGGATCTGGTTGCAGCAACAGACAGTACAGCAGCAGATACAGGTGCACATGATTCACATCAACACTAAAAGCAATGGTTGAACAATTAATTTCATTCTCCTTACGCAACCGTTTCGTTATTCTGCTTTTTGCAGTAGGAATATTTGCCTGGGGGATCTACTCGGTAAAAACAAGTAAGATAGATGCGATTCCGGACCTTTCAGAGAATCAGGTTATCGTGTTTACTGAGTGGATGGGCAGAAGCCCGCAGATTATAGAGGATCAGGTTACCTATCCATTGGTCACCAATCTTCAGGGAATGCCTCAGGTAAAGTATGTCAGGGCAAATTCCATGTTCGGGATGAGCTTTATCTATGTCATTTTTGAAGACGATACAGATATTTATTGGGCAAGATCGAGGGTTCTTGAGCGTCTGAACTCAATCAGGAATGTATTGCCTGAGGGGGTTAATCCCACTATCGGGCCGGATGGAACCGGCGTAGGGCACGTTCTATGGTATACTCTGGATGCCCCCGGTATGGATTTGGGCGAGCAAAGGGCCATACAGGACTGGTATGTGAAGTTTGCCCTTCAGAATGTTCAGGGTGTAAGTGAAATCGCATCCTATGGAGGTTTTCAAAAGCAGTATCAGATCAATATTGATCCCAATAAGCTGAGCTATTATAAACTGACGATTCAGGATGTAATGCGGACTGTTAAGAGCAATAATAATGAGGCAGGGGGGAGAAAGTTTGAGATGAGCGGTATCGGATACATCATTAAAACTACAGGTTATCTGAAATCCATTCAGGAAATTGAGAATCTTTCGGTCAGAACCAAAAACTCCATTCCCGTAAAAATCCGTGATATAGGTACTGTGCAGATGGCTGGGGAAAGCCGGCTTGGTATCTTTGATTATAATGGTACTGGAGAGGCAGTTGGGGGTATTGTAGTGCTTCGTTACGGCGAAAATGCCGATGAGGTGATTAAAAAAGTAAAGACCAAAATGCTCGATGTAGCCAAAGGTTTTCCTCAGGGAATGAAATTCAATATTGTATATGACAGGTCTGAACTGATTGAAGAATCCATATCTTCTATTAAAACTACTTTAATTGAGGAAATGATTGTGGTTTCCCTGATTGTAATTGCATTCCTGTTTCACTGGAGAAGTGCGGTAAGTATTATTATTCAGATTCCGATTACCATAGCAGCGAGTTTTATTGTACTAAATGCATTTGATATATCATCGAATATCATGTCGCTTACAGGTATAGCGCTTGCCATCGGTGTTATTGTCGATAATGGGATTATTATGGCAGAAAATTCTTATAAGAACCTCGCTGTAAGGCAGGCTGAGTTAAATGAACAACTTAAAGGAGGGAATGCAGATGTGGAATAAGAAGAAATCGTCAGTTGATACTGAAAAGAAAAGGGATTATGTCAGACTTTCTGATGAAGAAAGACTGAGTATTATCGCGAAAGCCTGTAAGCAGGTATCAAGGGGGGTATTTTACTCAACGATTATCATTGTTGTATCCTTTTTGCCTGTGTTTTTATTAAGCGGACAGGAAGGTAAATTGTTTCATCCGCTGGCTTATACCAAAACATTTATTCTGGTTATTGATGCCATTTTAGTGCTGACCCTGGCACCGGTGATTATTTCCTTTTTTATGAAGGGAAGATTCAGGCTGGAACATGAAAATCCGATAAACAGAGGAATGGAAAAGGTTTATCTTCCCATAATTCGTGCCTGTATCCGTAACCGGAAGACAACTATCGGGGTTAATATTCTGGCATTGATGATCAGTGTACCCATGATGATGAGCCTGGGCCGTGAATTTATGCCTCCGCTGGATGAGCAATCGGTACTTTTTATGCCGGTTACTTTGCCAGATGTATCTAATACCGAGATTAAGAGGATTCTGCAGGTGCAGGATAAGATCATTAAATCTGTTCCGGAAGTGGATCATGTACTGGGTAAAGCAGGTCGTGCCGGTTCGGCCACAGATAATTCTCCAATCAGTATGATTGAGACAATCATCTCTTTAAAACCTAAATCAGAATGGCGTCCTGGAATAAGTAAGAAAGACATTATTAATGAAC
>JBAZHY010000478.1:0-2647 GCA_041652175.1 Pedobacter sp. | reverse complement strand
AGGGACCTCAGATTTTTTGCCCATTGCCTCGCCTGCTATGAGTTTAAAATCAATATTACCTTCTGTCCAGGATGGGATTTGTGTACTGTCGATATGAAAAAATTCCGGATCCATTTGTTCCAGATCTTTTGGGAGTGCTACCCAAATCTGAAGCCCGTGCATGTGTTTTTCAGAATGCCGCAGATATTCAGGCGTACGTTCAGAATGAACAATCCCCTTTCCTGCCGTCATCCAGTTAACCGCCCCGGGCTTGATCTCAACTTCATTTCCCAGACTATCACGGTGCATAATGCTGCCTTCAAATAGGAAAGTTAGTGTCGATAGTCCGATATGGGGATGTGGAAGTACATCAAAATTTTCGCGTTCCGACATTTTTACCGGCCCCATATGATCGATAAAAATAAATGGTCCTACCATTCGTTTTTCACGGAAAGGAAGCAAACGCCCAACCAGAAAGTTTCCAATACTGGCTGAGCGTTCTTCAATAATCATTTCTATTGTTGACATAACAGGTCTTATTTTCTGTTTAGGACATAGGAACCTCCATCAGGAGGATTTCTGCATCAGAGTCTGCATTGATAGTAAACTGATCAGTATCCCAGATACCAAAACCGTCACGGGAATTTAGCTTTTGGTCATTAATACTCACATCTCCACTAAGAATAAAAGCATAAACACCATTTCCTGTGCCTTTTATTTGGTATTCAGTATTAAATCCTTTATCCAGTCTGCCTAAATGAAACCAGGCATTCTGATAAATCCATACTCCGGCATCTTCAGGATTTGGACTCAAAATCTGTTGTAATTTATTGTGACGTTCCTCCGGATTCAATGTGATCTGATCGTAACGTGGTTGTACATTCTTTTTGTTTGGGAATACCCAGATCTGTAAGAATTTCACATTTTTATCAGAGTTTTTATTGTATTCGCTATGGGTAATCCCCGTTCCGGCACTCATTACCTGAACGTCCCCTCTTTTGATCACAGTTTTATTACCCATGCTATCCTTATGTTCCAGATCGCCTTCCAGAGGAATTGAGATAATTTCCATATTATCATGAGGATGAGCACCGAAGCCCATACCTGCGTCAACACTATCGTCATTCAATACCCTTAATACACCAAAGTTCATTCGCTCAGGATTGTAATATCCTGCAAAGCTGAAAGTATGTTTACTGTGCAGCCAGCCATGATTTGCATCACCACGTGTATTGGCTTTATGAAGCAATGTTTTCATATTTCTTAATATTATCAATTAAACGAAACCGTAACTATTTGATTGTCCTCCATCTATAGCAATTGTTTGCCCGCTAACATAAGAACAATCATCACTCATTAAAAACACAACGAGCTTACCTACCTCTTCCGGTAACCCTAAGCGCTTTGTAGGATTAAACTGTGCATATTCGGTTTCTGCTTTTTTCGGATCACTTGGGTTAACTTCCCTGAAAGCTTCGGCAACCATTGGTGTAAGAATAGCTCCCGGGGCAATGGCATTGGTTAATATTCCATATCTGCCGTATTCAAGAGCGGCATTTTTAGTGATTCCGCTAACTGCATGTTTGGTTGCAACATAAGGGGTTTGATTCATGACACCACGTATCCCTCCAACAGATGCAACATTGACGATGCGGCCATAATTTTGTTTTTGCATAACCGGGATGATGTATCGCATTCCATAATAAACCCCCATCAGATTGATATCTACCACTTTTTTGAATGTATCAACATCATAGTCAGTGAGAAGGGCCTGTTTTCCTTCAATTCCGGCATTATTATAAAATCCGTCAATGCGGCCATAAGTTTCAACAGTCTCATTTACATAGGCTTTTACAGCTTCCTCTTTCGAAACGTCAGCAGTAATTGTAAGAATTTTTGTTTCCGGAAAAGCTTTTTGTATGCTTGATTTAGCATCTTCAAGAGCTTTGGTATTATAGTCAACTAAACTAAGTTTTGCCCCTTGCTTTGCGGCCTCAGTAGCAGTTGCCAATCCCAGTCCCATACCGGCACCGGTAATTACAATAACTTTATTTTCTAACGTTTTCATGATTCTTCTGTTTTTTAACTAATGAAACACCGGAATAGTAAAATTCTATTCCGGATAATTATTTTCTTAAGCTTGTTTTACAAACTGAACTTCGGCATTAATTCTAACCTCTTCACTTACCATTACTCCGCCTGCTTCAAGTGCTGCATTCCAGTTTAAGCCCCAGTCTTTACGGTTGATTTTTCCGTTTAACGAGAATCCGGCTTTTTCATTTCCGTATGGATCCATTATCAGACCTCCAAATTCTACATCAAAGGTTATTTCTTTAGAAACATCTTTAATAGTTAAAATACCTTTTAACTGATAGTTTTCATCATCCAGTTTTGTGAAGGACGTTCCTTCAAAACTAAGTTCATTATACTTTGCTGCATCAAAAAAATCTGCACTTTGTAAGTGAGCATCACGGTCAGGACTGTTGGTAAAGATTGAAGAAGCATCAATGTTAGCCTTTACTTTTGCTTTATTAAAATCTGTTCCTTCAGATAGAATGCTGGCATCGAATTTTCTGAATTCACCTTTAACATTAGTGATCATTAAGTGTTTTACCTTGAAAACAATTTCGCTGTGTGCAGGGTCTACTACCCATTTGGTTAAATTTCC
>JBAZHY010000477.1:0-2648 GCA_041652175.1 Pedobacter sp. | reverse complement strand
CCGGGATAAGCCCTGTTGTTCAATTGCCACAATCTTTCTGATAATCGTCCCAGCAGTGACACCGGAAATACTTCCGTAGCTTTCTTTGATTTCGGCAGCTCCTACCCCTTCCGATAAATAGGAAACTACTTTTTTCAGGTCGTTCAGGTCAACGAGCTGCAGTTTATGATCATCAGCATATTTGAAAATTACTGCCATTACGCCTGCCTGTGTATCATTCAGTTCGAGAATTTTGGAAAGCAGAACCGGCCCGAATTCAAAAACAGTAGCGCGCATTTGTGCACCTTGTTCCCCGCTAAGCGAATATACCTCAACAGGATAACCACTTGAATTGAATGCTTTATTCAATGCTGCAGCTCTTTCTTCAATTTTTGTATTACTGATTCCCGGATGGTTAAGTCCTGAAAGGTCACCCTTAACATCCAGCATAAATACTGGAACTCCTGAATCAGAAAGTTGTTCCGCAAGCAGTTGCAAAGTGCGCGTTTTTCCGGTTCCGGTAGCACCGGCAATTAAACCATGACGGTTCATCATTTTTAGGGGGAGATTGACCTCCGCATCGGCGATGATCTCTCCATCGAGCAGGCCAGCTCCCAAATAGATGCTTGCCCCCTGGGTTGTATACGATTTTTTAATCTTATCAATAAAGGCTGAAGTTCTTTCCATAGCATAAAAATTAGGTGCTAAAACGGGTTTAATATTAACGACTTATTTATTCTTTACGTATTTATCTAACCATTGGTTCATTTCCCAAATCATATGCATAACAGACTCTTTGGCCCTGTATCCATGTGATTCTGCCGGCAATAACACTAAACGTGCTGTTGCTCCATGGCCTTTAAGCGCACTGTACATTCTTTCACTTTGCATCGGGAATGTGCCGGTATTATTATCAGCTTGTCCGTGTATCAGAAGAAGTGGTGTTTTGATCTTATCAGCAAAGGAAAAAGGTGACATCTTATTATATACCGAAGGTGCTTGCCAGTAGGTACGTTCTTCAGCCTGAAAGCCAAAGGGGGTAAGGCTCCGGTTATAGGCGCCGCTTCTTGCAATACCTGCAGCAAACAAATCAGTATGAGCCAGCAGGTTTGCCGTCATGAATGCACCATAGGAATGACCGCCAACTGCAATACGTTTTTTGTCACTTACCCCCATTTGAGTCAGATGTTTAACAGCTGCTTCTGCATTGTATCTGATCTGTTCAATAAATGTATCATTAGGTTCCTGGGTACCTTCGCCAACAATCGGCATGTCAGCATTATCAAGAATGGCATAGCCTTGTGTGACAAGATAAACAGGTGAAGCGGGACTGAGAGTGCTGAACCTGTAAGGCGAGCATTTTACCTGTCCTGCTGCGGCAGATGTTTTAAACTCCCTGGGATAAGCCCAAATCAATGTTGGCAAAGGGTCATCACCATTTTTGAAACCAGCAGGTAAATACAAGGTGCCACTCAGATTGATTCCATCGAGCCGCGTATAGTTTAATTGCTGTTTCTGAACTCCCCTGAGTTCGGGATAGGGATCAGAAAAACTGGTAATGCTGAAAGTGCTCTTGTCTTCCAGATTATAGCTGAAGTAATTCAGTACTGTGTCTTTAGCTTCCCTGCTGATAATGATATTTTTTTCATTATTGAAAAATACAGGCCGTTCATAATAAGGTGCTGAAGAGCGGAATAATGTATCCTGTATTTTGGATTTCAGGTTGAACTTTAAAATAAAAGGACGGTCGCCTTCAGATGAAGCACCATCACTGATACTGAATATTGCAACATTGTCGGGATCACTCAGGCGTTTAAGGAGATTAAATTCAGTCAGTAATACCTGCCGGTTAAACTCATTCTTCCGGGTAATAAAATTACCGGGATCACTATATCCGTCTTCATAATAACGGTCATAAAGGTTTACCCTGAAAGTTTCGTTCGATGGTTTAATAAAAGATCTTCTTTCAAAACGGGTCTTCCACCAACGTTCTGTAAGTATGGCTAATTTATCGTCAGCCCAGTGTATGGAATTGAACCGGAAATAACAATCGGCAAGCTTAATTGCGCTTTGATTAAAGGGGGCTTCCAGGGTATAAACTATATCCCTGACCAGTGCCTGCTGCGAGGGATTTCCATTATCCTGTGCTTCAACCCAGTACAGAACAGCCCCTTTATCAGCACGCCAGCCAAATTCCCTTGGTCCCTGAGCTACTCCATCAAAACCTGCCGGGATATTTTCTCCCAGAGGGGCATCAAATAATTTCTTAAGAAGCTTACCGTTCTGATCGTATAAAGAGGTACTGTATGGAAAGCGGCTTATCGGAACCTGATAAGAATATGGCCGGCTGATATTAGATAAAAGAAGATATCGCCCATCGGGAGAATATTCCATATTCCGGATAATATGCGGTTGAAGATATTCTATACTCTTTCCTCCCAGGTTAATAATTCTTAGCTGAGAATGAAAATAATGATCAAAAAGGGCTTCATCATATGGGTTCTTCAGTAAATCCTGATAAGTCGGAACCGGCGCTGCTTTAACCGTATTTTCCTGAATAAGGGGTCCGGAAGGGTTACTCTCAGGTTCTTTAGGCAAACTTCGGTTTTCTGGGATACACTTTGCCAATAAGCTTTTGCCATCAGGATGCCAGATGAAACTTTTGCCAT
>JBAZHY010000476.1:0-2650 GCA_041652175.1 Pedobacter sp. | reverse complement strand
TAGGAATTAATCCTGCAAACCCGACCATTGCAGTAAGTACCAGAGACAGTTCCGGACGGTCAAGAACCTCGCAAAGTTCATCCGTTCCGTATAATACCCCTGTATCTGTACCCCGAAGCGCTTTTCTGATCTCATCCAGCTTTGCATAATTACCGATTACTGCAAAAGCAGGCTTAAATTCCAATGCCTGCTGTATCAGTAAATCAGCATTATTATTCGCAAAAAGAATGAAGGCCTTAAAACGGTCAGGATTCTGGCGAATAACCTCCAGAGCCTGGGTACCCACACTACCGGTCGATCCCAGAATAGCTATATTCTTTACTTTCAATTCTCCACTATAATTATTTCCCATCTGCAAACCGGCAAAGCTAACCAATCAATATTAATGTTAAACTAATCTGCCCTTTCAAAGACCAGAACTTATTTCCTGATCCATTGTTTCAGCTCCACTGCAATATTCCTGTCGTTTGATAAACGCGGAACCTTATTTTGTCCACCCAGTTTACCCTGGGATTTCATATAATTCCTGAACCCATCCTTCTGCATTTGATGCATGATCAAAGGCCTGAGGATCTTTCCTTCAACCAGATCAAAGTAATAACTGTTCTTTTTTTGTAATGCCTGATCTACTTTTAATCTGAATGTTTCCATATCTGCAGGAGCTTTTGCAAATTCTACAAACCATTCGTGATAAGGCAAACCTCCCTCTTCAGGACTTACCTGAGGAGCAACAGTAAATTCAGTAATTTCTACTCCTTCTTCAATAGCTACCGACAAAAGGGCATACTCCACTTCCTCACCGATAACATGCTCGCCAAAAGCGGAAATATAGTGCTTTATTCTGCCACTGACAATAATGCGATAGGGATCTTTAGATACAAATTTTACCGTATCGCCTATGCTGTAACCCCATAAACCTGCATTTGTATTCAGAATAATTGCATAATTTCTATTCAGCTCCACATCCTCAAGACTGATTCTGGTTGGATTCTCATTAAAATATTCTTCCGACGGAATAAATTCATAAAATATTCCTGAATCAAGCAGGAGCAGCAAGCCCCGTTCTTTTTGAGAATCCTGAAAAGCAATAAAGCCCTCTGATGCAGGATAAGTTTCAATAGAATCCACCCTTCTTCCAATACTTTCTTCCAAACGGGCACGATAAGGTTCAAAATTTACTCCTCCATAAACGAAAAGTGAGAAATTGGGAAAGATATCCCCTACCTTTTTATCCCCCGAACGAATCCTTAGTCTGTCGAAATACATCTGTACCCAGGGTGGTATTCCGGAAATCAAACGCATATCTTCCAGGATCGTTTCTTCCACTATGGCATCCACCTTCTCTTCCCAATCTTCGATACAGTTGGTTTGATAAGAAGGTAAACGGTTTTTCTGCAGATAAGCTGGAACATGGTTGGCAACAATGCCCGATAATCGTCCGGTGTTAATACCTTTCTTCTTCTCCAGAAGCGGGCTTCCCTGAAGGAAGATAATTCTGCCATCAATAAATTCAGACTTTCCTGTTTCATGAATATAGCAAAAAAGTGCATTGCGGGCTGCCTTTATATGTTCAGGCATAGATTCTACCGAAATGGGAATGTACTTTATACCGGAAGTAGTACCTGAGGTCTTTGCAAGATAAAGAGGCTTTCCGGGCCAGAGCACATCCGGTTCGCCTGCCACCACCCTGTCGATATAAGGTCTTAGCTCTTCGTAATCTGCGATAGGTACACGTTTTTTAAAATCTTCATAGGTACGGATTTCGGCGAAACCATGATCCCTTCCAAAAGCTGTACCCTCTGCCTGCCTGATTATACGCCTGAACGTTTTGTGCTGCGCAGCAAAAGGATTCTTTTTCCATTTATTGATCTGCGCGACAGCCAGTGCGGCCAGTGGCCTTGCAAAGAAAGATTTAATTCCCATTATTTTCCTCCGGATCTTCAAGAAGAATTTCTTCTTCATCGGTATAGCTGTTCACCAAATGGCGATAGGCAATGATCAGGATTAAACTTGAAAAAGGAACGGTAAATAAAAGCCCCAGCAAAAATGCCATCGCCCCAAGTATGTTAAGTCCCAGCATCACCAGAAATAAAAGGGTTATCAGCCAGAAATGACCTTTGGTAATTGCCCAGCTCTGAGTGATGGATTCTGAAGAACCCGATTCCTGATCTACAATAAAACAAACCACAAAACACAGTCTGATAGTTAAAAATATCATAGGAATTGCTATCAGCGCAAAAACCGGAAGCATATCCCAGCTTAACGGATTACTGGTATCGATATCCGGTTTATTATAGAAATAGACTGAACTGATCATTGCAATGAAAAACACCATGACCAGTCCGATGATCAGCTTTACCACCAGAAAATTAACCGCTTTCACCAGATTGGGAATAAAATCCGGAAATTCAGGATCAGTATCTTCATCAATAAGTTTAAAAAACACCTGATAGAAAGCTACTGTAAAAAAGGCGTCGAAAAGACTGAGCACCACATTCTGGATCAATACGCCTCCACCGCTAATGCCTCCGATGAGGCCTGTCAGAAGGGTTACTGTAAAAATAAAGACAAACTGCACCACGGTAAATCCAAGCAGGATCCAGATATTCTTTTTAGCCAATTCCCAGGCATCCTTTAAAATCTCATTGAC
>JBAZHY010000475.1:0-2655 GCA_041652175.1 Pedobacter sp. | reverse complement strand
TCGATGAAACTAAAAACTGATTTTATAAAGAGCTCCCGGACCTGGTTCCCCGAATCCGCCAGTTACAATGATTGTATGATCATCTAAAAAACAGAGGTTACTGGTTAATGGCATACCGGTATTTATCGATAACAGAATTTTTCCTTTATCAGAAATCAATTGAATAGCCTGCATTCCATAATGAGCCACCAGCAGTTCACCATTCTTACTCAAAGCCAATCCATCAGGGAGGTTAATTGCTTCAGTACCCGAGCGATTTACAGGTAAATCCACAAAAACTTTTGGAGTTACATCCGTTGAACCCGGAGCCCTTAATACTAATCTTAGAATTCGATTTTTATAACTTTCAGCTATATAAAGGCAATCCTCATCAGCCGACAATACCAACCCATTTGGATAATCAAGATCGGCGGCTATTATTTTCTGTTCCCCGTTTATTCCCAAAAAATATACTCTCCCTTTATGCCTTATAGAATCCGTGAAATAAAGATTACCTATCCGGTCTGTAATCAGGTCATTGGGAGAATAAATTGGAGAATCTGAACAATATCCTTCAATCTCATTCTTCAAAAACTTACCATCCCCACTGAATCTCCTTACTGAAGCCAGCATGCTATCACAGACAAGATGATCTCCTCCGGGTAAAATAATTTGTCCGTTTGGACATGCCGACCTGGCCCATATAGAAATTTCATTACGATTGTTTATTTTTAAGATACTACCTCCGGTAAGAGTTGTACAAAAAAAATTCCCAATCCCATCTGCAACAGGCCCTTCTGTATAAAAGGGCAAGTCTGCAATCTTCTCTGAAACAAAATTGCTATCTAATTCCACTAGTATTAAATTATATTACTCGATTAATGATCTCCTCTATGGGCAATCACATCAACCTCAAATTTCAATAATGTTCCAAGGCATCCGATCAAGGTGGTTCTGGCCGGATAAGGGTCCTTAAAATACTCCTTATAAATACTGTTAAATTCGCTCAGATACTCCTGCTTACCTACATAATTTCGCACCTGAACAACATTCTCAAAACTTAAACCTGCAGCTTCTAAAATTAAGCCCAGGTTTTCAAAAGATCTGCGGCATTCTTCTTCAAAAGTTCCCGTAACAATATTGCCTTCCTTATCAACCGATGCCTGTCCCGAAACAAAGACATATTCGCCACTTAGTATTGCCGGCGAGAATGGCAAATGGCTCTTGGGGATATTTGAACCGGTTATTTTTTTCTTACTGATCATGATTATCTTTTAATATTGATTTTTAACTTTATACCTGATTCACCTTCTCCTTTCAGGGTAAAATAGGTTTCAGACTTATCCTACTGAGAAATCCTATGGCTTTCTTTGAATTTTCCAACAATAGCTTCCAGGCTTCCCATAATTTCAATTACTTTCTGTTCATCCCATTCTTTATGGGTATTCCCCAGGGGCGCCTTGGTAGGCCCTATATCGATACCATACTTTAATGTCATAGCTTTTCTAAGAAAAGTCCAAACATCAGCAATCACTAATTGAATTATTTTCTGAAACTCAAGCATAAACTCTTTAGCAAGTACATAATCTCCATTAGTAAAGGCAGTTAGTACTTGCTTACAGAGTACACCCCAAAGATTATAAAAAGTACCTATGGCTCCTACGGTACCGCAAAGAGATGCATGACAGAGCAATTCATCTGAGCCACTGAACAACTTTAATCTGTCTCCTGCATGGTTATGAATCAGACTAATATCCAACAACATATTAGTCGTTAATTTCATTCCTGCTATATTTGGAATTTCAAATAAATTATTGATAAAGCTTAAGGTATCTCCAGGTATAGAGTTATCACCTAATTGGTATGGAAAAAATGGCAAATCAGTTGCTACTGCTATTCTTCTGTAATGTTCTAAGGCCATTGCTGCAGGCCCGGGAAAATAAATCGGACCAACAGACGAAATTCCATCCACTCCACAGGTTTGAGCATGTTTAGCAAGTCTAACGGATTCATCGGTTGTCAATGCCCCTACCTGCACAATCACAGGAACTCTTCCATTTACAGCCTCACTCACAGCGGCAGTAATCTTTTTTCTTTGCTCTTCAGTAAAAAGAACACCCTGTCCGGTAGAGCCTAAAATGTATAAACCATCTAAATTCTGATTAATTAACAATTCTGTTAACCTGCCTAATTCATTGAAATTGGGTTGCCCATCCGCTTGTACCGGAGTTAACATTGCAGGCCATAAGCCCTGAAATTTATTCTTCATTATTATTATATTAAAGGATTGAGTTTACTTGAAAATTTATATGGTTAAAACATTCTTTACTATCCGAAAAATAATGGTCTGCCGAACTTGCAGCAATTATAACTGCTGAAACAGGGTCTTTAAAGCCATGCCCTGTAATCAAACAAACGATATGATCTTTTTTATTTATTTCCTGATTCTCTAATGCCAGCTTCACTCCCGCAAGGGCAACGGCACCTGCAGGCTCACAAAAAATGCCTTCCTCTTTTGCCAGATCTTCCTGACATTGATAGATCAATTGATCAGTCACAGTGTATCCAGTGCCATTGGTTGCTTTACACATCCTCATTACTTCATTTCCATCCCGTACATTCGGGACCTGCAGACCACTAATGAAAGTGGTACTTTTAGGAATTTCCCAAGCATTG
>JBAZHY010000474.1:0-2657 GCA_041652175.1 Pedobacter sp. | reverse complement strand
TTTATCCTTATTACCCAGTTTCTTTTCGATAATTGCAGGATGTCCGCTTCTTAACGTCGGTTTAAAAACAATAAATTCATCCGGAGAAACCGCTCCCTGAACAATAAGTTCGCCTAAGCCGTATGATCCATTGATGACTATGGCATCTTTGAAACCGCTTTCCGTATCTAAGGAGAATGCAACCCCGGAAGAGGCAAGATCTGAACGCACCATTTTCTGTATACAGACCGATAAGCCTATACGGAAGTGGTCGAAATGAATATTTTCGCGATAGCTGATGGCACGATCTGTAAAAAGTGATGCAAAACATCGGCGTACTGCATTTAACAGAGCTTCCTGACCACAGATGTTTAGAAACGTTTCTTGCTGTCCTGCAAATGAGGCATCAGGCAGATCTTCTGCGGTTGCAGAAGAACGTACAGCTACATCAACATTAAATTGCTGGTATTGATCTGAAAGGGCCGCATAAGCCTGAGTGATTTCTTTGGAGAGCTTTTCAGGAAATATCCCTTTTTCAATAAGGCTTCTAATCTCGTTTCCGGTATGACTCAATGACCCGATATCATCATGCTTCATATCGGAGATAATCTGAGGAATAATCAGATCCAGTTTGTTGTACTCAATAAAATCATGGTAAGCTTTAACTGTAATGATAAATCCATCGGGTATATCAATGCCTAAGGAGGTCAGATTTTGTATCATTTCACCCAGAGAGGCATTTTTACCGCCAACTAATTCTACATCATTAATGCCCGCTTCGTTTAATTTCAGTATCAGACTATTTGATTTCATAAGATTATAATTATTTATTCAGCCAAATCTAGAGGGATTCTTTCTGGATACTTAGCAGATAATTAGCTTTTTTTGATACTATCTTAACCAAATAATTGTATAATACTTATTATTTTGGTTATTTTAGTATTAATGAATCCACACTTGCTAGCCATACCATTAAGTAGCCAGGAATCATTCAGCGTTAAACTGGAGATCGGATGGAATTTTTATAAGCAGTGGCATTATCACAAGGAGATTGAGATTATTTATATTATTAAGGGTTCAGGAACCCGTTTTATTGGGGATCGTATTGATAATTTTCAGGAAGATGAATTACTATTAATCGGTTCCAATTTGCCTCATATGCTTCGGACTCATGGGGATTTAACTAAAGAAAATCCTGATACAGAGGCTATCGTTGTTCATTTTCTGCCGGATATACTTAGTTCATTTATTAATCTTCCTGAAAATAAGACAATTGCAGACTTGTTATATAGATCAGCCCATGGATTGAATATCCGGGGAGAAACGCTTTTATCGGCAAAACGTATTCTTCATTCTATTCGATATGCCCGTAACACAGAGAAAGTAATTTTACTTATTCAGTTTCTGCATCTCATCGCTTCTTCATCTGATACGGAAGCTTTATCGCAGCTCAGGTTTACAAGCAGTTTTAATAAACTTGATGACGACAGGCTAAACCGTATTTATAATTACACTATGAACAATTTTTTAAGGCAAATAACCCTTAAGGAGATTGCTGACATTGTACATATGAGTCCGAATTCATTTTGTCGTTATTTCAAAGCAAGAACGAAGAAGAGGTATTCAGCTTTTCTGCTCGAAATAAGGGTAAGTCATGCCTGCAAGCTATTAACAGAAACGGCATACAGTATGGCAGTGATTGCGTATGAAAGCGGGTTTATGAACGTGTCTAATTTTAACCGGCACTTTAAGTTGATAATCGGGAAAACACCGTTTCAATACAGGGCTCAGTTAAGAATGATGAAATCTATAAATCACTAAACCGAACTCAAATCTTATACCTTTCATAAAAATTGCCGGGAAACTTGTAATTTAATTTTTGTTTTAAATGATTAATTTTCACTAAAAAGCAAGTAATTTATAGAATCTACCAGGGGATATAGGATAACACCATCGTGATTTTGCCAAAGCCTGCAGGGTATGATTTAAAAACAATAAATAAACGGATGAAAAATAACCGAAGAGATTTCCTGAAACTTGCCGGAATAGCCGGTGCTGGATATACAGGCATAGGGATTGTACCCGCGTTTGCCATTGAACCGGAACAAAAAACAGTATCTGCACCTTCTGAACTGGTGGCTTTGAATCGTTTTCCACGGATGATGCAGGATTACACTTCCCGTCAGGTTGAAAAATCTTTAGCTGCAGCAAGGAAAAGGCGGGCCTCACTAAAAACCAGACAGGAGGCAGAGGCTTATGTACGTGATGTCAGGGCAAAGATCGCCCAAAGTTTTGGTCCATGGCCTGAAAAGACTCCTCTGAATGCAAGAATCACCGGGGTAATAGAACGGGATACCTATAGAATAGAAAAAGTGATTTTTGACAGCCGTCCCGGATTTTCAATAACTGCAAATCTATATATACCCAAAAACAGGAAATTTCCATTGCCGGGGATTGTTGGCACCTGCGGACATGGGGATCCGGCAAAGGCTACTCCAATTTATCAATCGTTTGCACAGGGTCTTGCCCGTCAGGGGTATGTGGTTCTGATTTTTGACCCTATTGGTCAGGGAGAGCGGGTGCAATTATTGAGCAGGGATCTTAAACCGCTTCATGGTATTGGAGTGCCTGAACATAATTACACAGGCAGACAAATGATCCTAGATCGGAAGAGCGTT
>JBAZHY010000473.1:0-2677 GCA_041652175.1 Pedobacter sp. | reverse complement strand
AATTTAAATTAAACATAAAATTTAGCTCGGGTGCGTTTGATAATGTCAATACAGGTGTATCCAATACCAGATACCTGTGACTCGTATATCCACCTAATGCTTCATCTCCCATCCACCAGGAATTCCCCTCATATGCCCCGGTGGTACTTAAATGCCAGTCTTCATTCCAGCCTATGGGAGCTGTCTCGTCAAAATGCTCCCAGTCTGCTGCTCCATTTTCGAAATTCTCTGTAATTAGCGTAATAATCTCGCGACTATTACCAGTTTGATGGGTGAACTCGCTGCTTTCTAATGCTCCCCTGGCAATTTCCTGATCCCCAGTCAGATAAAGTGTTACAAACAATAAAATTGCCAATACAAATAACCTTTTCATTAGATTACCCCCTTATGTCTTTAACAGCCTATTACTGTTTTTATCCGCAGGACAATATCCTTTTCTTATTCCTTTATCTGTCAAGTATTATACTTTTCACTCTGGCATATCCCCTGTTAAGGGAACGCTAAATGAAGCTGACTCGCAATGACCGAAGGGAATGTGAGCCGACGTCATGACCTTCAGTTCCCGCTTTTATTGATTTGATGACTTTGTCAGAGACAGCGCTTAACTTGTGAGTACACCGGCGAGGCAACTTACCTGTGAAATATTGTCTCAACAGTATTGCATATATTCTTTTTCAATATCCCAATTTAAAAAATGGGGATATGCAGGTAAATTATACAATTTATTGACAAAAATGAAGGACGAATATTTATATAAAAAAAGGCATACAGATTTGTTCTCCTGATTTAATAGAGAGATATTTATTATATGACTAAAATAAATCGCAAATTTTTTATCATTCATCATTAAATTTCTAATAAGGTAGAAATAAGGTTATATTAAGGAGCCTATACCGCGGGATAGGCTCCTAATATGCCCATAATAGGCTCCTTATTATTACTATATAACAATTTATACTAAAGATTAAGGCTGGTCAGGTTAAAATTATAAATCCATTTAGTAATCATTACTGAAACATAGATTTGATGCTCTCAATTTTATGGCAAGAATTTTAATAAGTGTTGTATTTGGATGAGATTTTTTTTTAAAGATTTGATAATAATAGAAGTTAATAAAAAAGGGGCAGGTAAACCTGCCCCTTAATTCATCCTTAAAAAAGAATGACTTTTTATTTAAGTAACATGAGTTTGTGAATCGATTGCACAGAATTAGTCTTGAAATTAAGGAAGTAAATTCCTGAAGCTGCTGCTTCAGCATCCCAGCTAATATGATGTACTCCGGCAATCATTGGCTTATTAAGTAGTTCTGCTACTTTCTGACCTTTCAAATTGTAAACAGTTATCTTAACGTTATCATTTTCACAGAGGCTGAACATGATGTTTGTTACCGGATTAAATGGATTAGGATAGATAGCGTTGATCAGAGTAACTTCCGGTAACTGATCAACAAAAAGTTGAATTCTCGATTCATTGACAGATCCCCATACAGAGGTACCTTTCAGGTTATCAGCATCAGAAAGGGAGATACGGCATATTTCGCCATTCAGAGGATAGGCAGATGCTAAAGCCATTTTATTTTGATAAGCGTAAAATAACAGGTCAGGAATTTTGATAGAAATCTGCTGACTTTCAAGATCAAAATTAAAATCAAGCATTAAGGAATAAAGATCACCTTGAGCGCTGATGATAAGTTCCTGACCAGCTTGAGTAAGTTTAATTTCTGCAACTGGATATACATAATCTTCACGAGTTTCGACCGGGAAGGTATTTATTATACCCACACTATATTGAAGAACAAGAGCTGCATCATAAGCATCAATACAACTATCACCGGATACATCTCCTGATATCAACTGCCATGTCCAGGGTAAGGGTGCTCCCACAGGATTCATACCAACGGAATATTGCAGCAGGATAGCTGCATCATAAGCATCCACTACTCCATCCCCGGTTACATCACCATAAAGAACAGGAGGAGCGTCGCTAACAATTACGTTTGAAAAAGCCGGTTCTGACAGGACACCACCAGTATATTCAACCCGGATACAATACTTGTATTCACCTTCTACCTGAACCTGGTGCCAGCTTGTATCTTCGTAAGTCGTATCCTGCAAAGCTGACACTATCAGATCCCAATCTTCAAAGTTTTCCTCATCATCAGCAAAACCGCGATATAAAGAGTAACCATCCATACGGTCAAGACGAGTCTCTGCATCTGAATCTCTTTTGAATTGACTTACTATCTTCTCCGTTGTTAATGCTATGGGACGACCACGGTCTTCCGGCTCGCCTACATAGACATCATCAATATCCCAGCCAAGATAAACTACAGAACTATCGGAACCAAAATGGAACTTGAACATCACATCCTGACCATCATACATAGACAGGTAAAATGCTGCCAATACCCAGCCACCCGAATTACCATTATAAACAGCTTCGCTATTTAATCCCCAGGCAGTACCAGGATAAGGTGTAATGGGTGTAATTAAAGTCCAGGTAGCTCCATCATCTGTCGATATCTTCACGTTGCCACCATCATAATTGCTTTCCATATCATACCAGTGATAAAACATCAATTGAGATTCTTCAGAGGGTACGCTTATTACTGGTGTGTAAAGGGCAGTATTAGCATTATTTGGATATTGTACTCCGGGCCAGGTACTCCAGCAGTTAT
>JBAZHY010000472.1:0-2679 GCA_041652175.1 Pedobacter sp. | reverse complement strand
CCATTAATTGGACTCACTGCCTTTATTATGGGCATTGTATTAACTATGCAGTTAAGACCCTCAATGGCCGATTATGGTGTTGAGTCGCAGTTGCCGGCAATTGTAGCTATCGCGGTAGTCAGAGAGGTCGGACCGGTAATTACTGCTTTAATATTTGCAGGAAAGATCGGTAGCAGTATTGGAGCTGAACTGGGATCAATGAAGGTTACAGAGCAGATCGATGCAATGGAAGTAAGTGGAACCAATCCGTTTAAATATCTTGTTGTTACGAGGGTGCTTGCATGTACTTTAATGTTACCTGTGCTGGTTATGCTTGGAGATGCGATTTCCCTCTATGGTGCATATCTTGGCGTTAATATTCATACCAATACCAGCTTTAATCTATTCTGGACCCAGGTATTCGATAATCTGGTATTCGGGGATGTTATCCCGGCGTTTATTAAGAGTTTCTTTTTTGGGTTTAGTGTAGGAATTATTGGATGTTATAAAGGTTACAACAGTAATCGCGGAACTGAAGGGGTAGGCTTGTCGGCTAATTCGGCCGTTGTTGTTTCTTCTGTAATGATATTCATTATTGATCTGCTTGCTGTTCAGGTAACTAATATATTTGACTTTTAATACCATGATGCCAGATAAAAAAGTTGCTGGAAATGATTTAGATAAAGTTTTGATAATAAATAATTTATCTAAATCATTTGGTGACCGGGATATACTGATAGACTTTGATCTTGAACTTGTACGAGGTGAGAACGTAGTGGTTCTGGGAAAGTCAGGTTCAGGTAAATCGGTGCTTATTAGGTGTATCATTGGTTTATTAAAACCGGAAAAAGGCAGTATCAGAGTATTTGGGAGAAATGTTCCGGAGCTGAATCATAGGGAACTTGATCAGATAAGGGCAAAGGTTGGTTTCTTATTTCAGGGTAATGCACTGTATGACTCAATGACTGTAAGGGAAAATCTTGAGTTTCCGTTAAGACGTCATTGGCTTGAAATATCTCAAAAAAAAGTTAATAAAATGGTTGAGGATGCTCTGGAAGATGTAGGTTTGAAGGATACAATAGATATGATGCCGATTGAATTATCCGGAGGTATGAGAAAGCGTGTGGCCCTGGCCAGAACCCTTATACTTAAACCTGAAATCATTCTGTATGATGAACCAACAACCGGTCTTGATACTATAACCAGCAAAGAAATTATTGAACTAATGATTGGAATTCAGAAGAAATATAATACCACATCCCTCATTATATCTCATGATATGAATTGTGTTCGGATGGCAAGCAACAGGGTGGTTATGTTAATAGATGGAGGGTGTTATGCGAATGATACCTACCAAAATCTGATTAAATCCAAAGATCCCAAGATTAAAATGTTTTTTGAATAGAACTTATTTATGGCAAAAAGATCGATAAATAACGTAAAACTTGGAGCTTTTGTTCTGGCCGGCCTGTTGTTTCTGATTCTGCTCCTGTATATGATAGGAAGAAACAGAAACCTTTTTAGCTCGAATTATATACTTAAAGCCAGATTCGTGAATGTTCAGGGTTTGATCCCCGGTAATAATGTAAGATACTCTGGAATTCAGACAGGTACGGTAAAAAGTATCGATATTATTAATGATACTACAATCGAAGTCTCAATGTTGATTGATACTGAAATGGATGAGATTATAAGAAAGGATGCTGTTGTTTCAATTGGTTCAGATGGCCTTGTTGGCAATAAGGTGGTCAATATTAGTCCTGGTGAGACCCGTGCAGAATTGGCCGGAGAGGGGGATATACTTGCTGCAAAGAATCCTATAGATACTGATTCTATTTTGAAAACTTTATCTAAGACTAATAATGATGTGGCAGAGATCGTATCGGGATTAAAGGTGACAGTTGAAAGAATTAATAAGAGTGCTGCACTATGGTCAATACTGTCTGATGAATCCCTGCCCGAAGATCTGCGTCAATCTGCTGTAAATATCCGTAAAGCAACCTTAAGGGCAGGTCTGATGGCTGATGATCTTCATGGTATTGTTACAGATGTAAAATCGGGTAAGGGTACGGTTGGAACTTTATTGAGGGATACTTCATTTGCCAATAACCTGAATCAGGCTGTTATTAAAATGAAACAGGTTGGTACCAATGCTGATAAACTTAGTTTGCAGATGAATACCCTGCTTTCCGGGATTCAGAATGATCTGAGTGCCGGGAGAGGAGTTGCAAATACTATTCTGAAAGATACTTCTGTTGTTAATAAATTGAATACAAGCCTCGATAATATCCAGAAGGGTACAGACGGTTTTAATCAGAATATGGAGGCTTTAAAGAACAGTTTTCTGTTAAGAGGATATTTTAAACGTCTGGAGAAAAAGAAAGAAGCATCTAAACAATAATTTCATATAGAATTTATGCAGGTAATATGTTTGAACCATATTATTATGAACAAATTATCCGGCAATAATTATTTATTATCTACTTCAATCCGGTTTAAATGGACTCTATTTATATGACTGCTGAACAGGCAGTACAAAACATCAAAAGTGGTCAGAGGGTTTTTATACATGGCAGTGCAGCTACACCCTCAGTACTTTTAAAAGCATTATTTAAACGCAGTCCCGAACTTCATAAGGTAGAGCTGGTCAGTATTACCACTCTGGGGAATGATACCTTTAAAATAGCTGATTTTGGTGAA
>JBAZHY010000471.1:1160-2686 GCA_041652175.1 Pedobacter sp. | reverse complement strand
TTTATCAACCTCATATTTCCATGCACATAGGCCAAAAGAGGCACCATATTTTCTAGTATTAATGTCCATAAGAGCCCATTTTTGGAGCATGGTTCCACCAAAATTTGCCTGGTCCCATTGATAATCAAGAAGAGCATTGTTTATTTTCGCCGCTAAAACGTCGGTTCCTTCGCGGGGGATAAGTCGCCCTTTTGGTTTGTTTGCAATAAGGCGTGAAGTTTTTTCAAAAATAAAGGTAAAAATTCTGGGGTCAAACAACAAGGCGTCATAGGGCCAGTTGTTTTCGTCCAAATAAGAACGAAATAGCTCATCTGCTTCATCAAAGGAAATAGAACCAATTCTACCACGGCCAGTCGAACGGCGTTCGGTTTCATCAAAACCAATTTGTTCGTGATGCTGAACCTCGGAGAATATCAACTCCTCTTTTCTTTTAGTCGGAGATAAATCTGTAACTTGTGTAGGCATACTTTGCAATAAAAAACCGTCCACGTAAAACACAAAAATGTTATATGGACGGTTAGCGCAGTTTTTCTGCTGAAAACCTTATATTACCGAGTACAACAAACTAGATATCACTTGTCAATCTCGGGTTTTTCCTTATCAAATCTTCATTTAATTTAATTGATTCTTCTCCCCTGACAAATGTAACAACTCCATTTTCAACCTGTGCGGTGACGGTTCCGTATTTGTTCCCCATAGCGATATTATTAAGTTGGCGAATAATTTGGAAGATGATGTAATAATTGACACCAGTTGTGTCCAATAAATCCATCAAAACAAAAACATCAGGGCGAACAGCTTTTAATTGAAGTTTAAAACCCTCCTCATTATATTTTTTAATAGAGTAGTAATCAGTGTTTTCTATTATTTTTTTCTTTGGCATATATATACCTCTACCTAAATCTCCACTTCTCCCTTTGTTGTCTAAGTGCTTCTGGGTCATATTCTCCAAAATCAGAGTCTGGAGTCAATTCCGCGACCTGCCACGCACCAGCAGTTGCCATAACTAAGTCGTCTTTGGTGTTAGCGCGTGCCTGCGCACGGCCTTTAACAATAACAAAAGACTTCATTTGTTTGATTTGTTCCCTGTCGTAAATTTTAATTCTTCCTTGCTTAAGGACCATTGCCAAATCATCCAACATTTTTCTCCTTGTCCCCCTGAGTTCACCTCCAGATATATTTCCAGTAGTTACCCAGCCAACGCCACCCCCCTCGTGCATGTTGGTAGACGCAAAGTCAACCATCCTAAACATATCAGGATAGTTAAGCTGTTGTAGCACAAAAATGGTGGCTTGGCCCGTGTTTCTTTCTACGGCCATTCTTGGCCAAATGTTGGTTCTAAGTTCAATATATTTTGCGACGTTATTTAATTCATACCCAAACTGGGAAGATTCCATTATTTCATTAAAAACAACTGGAAAATCAAAATGTTTTTTTGAAAAAGCTACTGCGGCACAATAATCTTGGGAATCAGCGGGGTCTGCAAACATAACAAGTTGCTCTCCCACCTCCAACTTACGGTAAAC
>JBAZHY010000471.1:0-1150 GCA_041652175.1 Pedobacter sp. | reverse complement strand
TGTTCATCAAAACTAAATCCACCAACTCTATTAGTATCGTTTATCATAAGAAATTTCCATCTGGCATTATTCTGCCATATTCAACAGGGACCACATTCTCTTTTTGCATTCCATCCAATATCATTGCGTCAAAAAAAGGTTCTCCTGAAGTAATAAAAGCCTCATCGGGGGTGCCAGGATATTCCTGTTTCCATAGTTTTTCATTTGGAAATTCTCGTCTTTTTTCATCAACCCATTCGGAACTGTAAAATTCTTGCCACCCAAAGAATCTCGGTTTGTAAACAGACCCCATTCCACCAGGCTGGGACCTCTCCCATTCAGCGTGATAAAAATTCCCTTCACCATTTGCAGTAGACTCAATAAAAATTGTCCCTCTACCCTGGGGAACTTGCTGGGCAGTACCCACAATAATTTCCTGTGCAGTAATCATTTCCGTGTCCTGATAGAAAGCGGCCTCAGAAAAGTGGATATTTCTGGCAGAACCTCCTCGGCCTCCAACTTTAGTTCCAGCTGTGCCGATATAGAAAAGAGCATCGTTGGTAGCATTTTCAATCATATTCTTATTGTCTGACTTGAAATAACTCTTCCACCAATCTGCAAAGTAATGGTCAATAGCCGATTTTTTGGTTTCACTTGACCAGTCATTCTTCCACTCCCCGTTTTTCTTCATGTGCCTTTCGATAAGTTTTCTCAGATAACTTTCCAAATAAAATTTAACTTTCTTAAAAAGAAGTTCAGTCGCGTCTTTTCTGTGGGAAATACAAATAGAAATAGAGTGTGGGCGAAGAATGAAATCAACTGCAAAAATAGCAAGAATGAGAGATGAAAAACCTTGCTGACGGGCTTTTAAAATTATTTCTCTAACACCCTCCATATCTGGATATTTTTCTTCCAATATATCCAAATATTTAGACTGAACAGCATTAAATTTAAAATTGACAGGCAACTGAGAGTCTCGGTCCAAGACTAAAAAGTTATCTTCAATAAATTGTCTGTATTTACTCGGTTTTATTGTCGCCATCTTCGGTTATCTCCTCTCCTTCTATATACTCAGAAGCCAGTTCCCTTTGTTCTCGTCCTATAACGTTGATAATGGTTGGAGAACCTCCGTTGCCCTTTCCTTTGGTTATGAAATCTTCATACCCAGCTA
>JBAZHY010000470.1:0-2689 GCA_041652175.1 Pedobacter sp. | reverse complement strand
TCGTGCATACTTAATATACGACTGTATTTTGGATCTGCGGAATTGGTAAAGTACAAACCTCTTTCCTGAATCCAGCCTTCAAAATCTTTAGAAGTAATTTTGTTTGGGTAGTTCAGTACGGGATGATCTTTTTCCAGAAATACTACCTCCGCATCTTCCTCCGTCACCCTGTCGCGCGAAATTTTAAACGGATAGGGTCCTATATTCTGAACCGGTAATGGATTACTGACATTGTACTGAACCAGCAGGGTTCCCCCTTTATTTACATATTCCATCAGTTTTGGCTGCATTAGGGCGAGTCTTTCGTTGATATTATAAGCCCTGACCCCGGTAATGATTGCATCATATTGATTCAGATTACCGTCCATTACTTCTTCTTCAGTGAGTATGTTTACCTGATAGCCGATTTGCCGGAGTGATTCAGGTATCAAATCTCCAGCACCCGGAAGATAGGCGATCTTTTTACCTCCGGTTTTTAGATCCATACGTGCAATCTGTGCCTCTGCTAACGGAAATAATGTTTGCAAAGGAATATGTTCGTAATCAATTACTTTGCTGCCGCGATTGAGTGTTTTGCCTTCAGTTTGGATATTCAGCACAAATTTTCCGGATACTGCATTTTCAGCGGGACTGACTTTAAACTGAACTGTTTTTTCATCGCCTTTTTTGTTTAGCTGAAATTCATATTGCAGAGGCTCAATATTCCATCCCTCAGGGAGTTTTGGAATAAGAGTTCCTGAACTTTTATCACGATAACTTTTTAAGTTAACCTGAATTGTTTTTGTTGAATTTCCGGCCAGTACGAATGCTTTTTCGTTAAGACTTGCTGTTACAGCCGGAGCGATAACAAGCGGCTGGTAAACCTCTCCTCTTACCTGATCGGTGTATTTGTAAACCACCGGCCGTTCATAGCTAATGTCTTTTCCGTTAATATTAAAAACAAAGTCGATCCTGGCCGCGGCAGGATTTTCAGGATGTCCAACCAGTTGAGGATCCTTGATGGTAAACATTCCGGTCGGATGGTTTTCGCTAAGCCAGTAAGGATCGGTGATATTATCAGCCAATGCAGACCCTTTGTAGTTTTTTAATTCGCCATTTTTAAGGTTAGTATTCTGAATCTTATTATCTACCGAAACAAGTTTTACACTTAGGTCTGATTGCAAAACGACTTCAGATCTGATCTGAATACTGTCGCCTGATGCATAAGTAGCTTGTGCTGAATAGCTTTCAAACCATAACCCTGATGCAGCGACTATCAGATCTTTTAATTCCCTGCTCTTTTGTTCCCTCCAGTAGCTTTGAGGTAATTTTTCCAATTGTTTAAGGATATTGATCAGGGCGGGAACAGATGCGGATGGTTTGTCAGCATTGAAATTTTGCTCAGCCTGCAGAATCATCTTACCTATTATTTCTCCCCCCGGTATTCTGTTCCAACTGGTGTTTATACCTTCGAAAAGATCCTGTCTGGCCTGCTGTCCGGTAGTATGTACAAAATATTCAACAGCCTGGCCTCTTTGTTTTGCACTGCCAAACCCCTGACTTTTATGATGGGTTCTGCTTTCGGCAGCAATTTCTCCGTAACCTTTGCCAAGCAAGGGATTAAAGGCACCAACATCTATTTTCAGCTGATCATTTGAAGTGGTATTAAGCCCTCCGAAATTATAGGTATTCCATAAAATTCGTTTTGCCTGCCATGCACCAACGTACTTTAATTGCTCAGGAAAGCGTTTAGGATCAGCAGCTGCTGTAAATGCTTCCTTTGCTATAATGGCCGATGCCGCATGCTGACCATGACCTGCGCGTGCATCTTCAGGGAAACGGGTGATAATAACATCAGGACGTAGTTTTCTGATTATCCATACTGCATCTGCCAGTATTTGTTCCTTATTCCAGATTCGAAATGTTTCGTCCGATGTTTTTGAAAATCCAAAATCAACAGCTCTTGAGAAGTATTGCTCAGCTCCGTCAGTTCGTCTGGCTGCCAGTAATTCCTGGGTTCTGATCAATCCAAGTAATTCTGACTGTTCATTTCCTATCAGGTTTTGTCCGCCATCGCCTCTTGTCAGTGAAAGATAAGCGGTTCTGAATTTTTTCTCTTTGGCAAGGAAGGCCAGAAGTCTGGTATTTTCATCGTCAGGATGGGCTGCAATATAAAGGGCTGATCCTAAAACATTCAATTTTTTTAATCCCAGTCTGATCTCTGAAGAATTAAATTGAGGGGATGTTTGTCCGGAAACGAAAAATGGTATTAATAATAATAGATATAGTCCGAATTGGCGAAAGTTCATACAGTTCGATGGATTAATTCGAAAAATAGTTAAAAAACTATGGCAATTCAGAATGAATCAAAAAATTTACCTGATACGGGTTTTAGTAATCATTGCACTATAATTGGCGGACCAATAAAGGAAAAAAGCGGTCAGACATCTTATATCTGACCGCTTTCCCCAAAAATTACAATTTAAAACTTGTAGATCCTTAAAGCTATCTTCCGTCTATCAGAGTACAATCGCTGCATGACTGAAAGGCGTTAAGAACGAATTAGCCTCAAGGTTGATTAACCTTTATTTTTTAAAATTACAATTTTTCATTATTTATCTCAAATAAGTTTTCAACATTTTTAACTTATGCAAAAGATTATTTATGAGTTAAAAACCGGGCTTTTTCAGTTCCACTTATTTTAAGGTAT
>JBAZHY010000469.1:0-2690 GCA_041652175.1 Pedobacter sp. | reverse complement strand
CAAATACAGCAAAGGATTATCTACTCATAAAGAATAATCTTATTTTTACTTCAGAATGGACAATCAGGATAAAAAGCGACAACTCATTATCGAATCTGCAGTCAGGCGTTTTGCACATTTCGGTTTATCGAAAACTACGATGACCGAAATTGCTTCCGATTTGTCCATGTCCAAAGCCCTGCTTTATTATTATTTCCCTGATAAGATCAGTCTTTATTCTGCGGTTCTGGAGAGTATCATTAATGAAATGGATGAGGATTTAAGCAAAGGGGTAGCAAAGATCAAAAGTACCGAAAAGGCAGTACTATATGTTCTTGAAAAGAGACAGGAATATATTCTGAAATACTATAATATTCTCGATTATATCCGTACTGCTGGTCCTGATCTGCCGGAGAACATCCAAAAGATCATTGAAAATGCCAAATCATCCGAAACCCGTATCATCACTTCCGTTTTACAGAAAGGAATTGATGACGGAGAATTAAATATTAATGATTCCCAGGAGTCGGCAGCCCTGTTGATGGATGCTTTGATCGGAATGCGATACATTACTTTCAGTAAGCATAAGAGTTTCCAAATCCGGCAGGATGAACTTGATTCCCTTCTCCTTCGTCAGAAGAAATTGACTTTAGTCTTTCTGAAAGGCCTGCGTTAGTCAGCTGTTTGTCATAATCATCCCATTCTTCCCCATTTTTTATAGTAATGCTTGTACAGCATTTTGAATGTTTTTACTTTTGACTATTATATTAAAAAAGTCAATAAGTCTAAAAGTTTAAACAATAATGGATAGTAAACAAGAGTTGATCATAGAAAGGGCAATTCAGCGTTTTGCTCATTTTGGAATTCAGAAAACCACTATGAACGAAATTGCGGATGATCTGGCTATGTCAAAGCCATCGGTCTATTATTATTTTCCTGATAAGACTTCTCTGATTATTGCAGTTGTGGAGCGGATCATAAACGAATATCTGGATCGTCTTTCAAAAATTTTTGAACAGTCTGAGAGTATTTCTAAATCGCTTGAGGCAATGCTTGAATTAAGAATTGAATTTCTTGAGCGCTATTTCATGCTTCATCTGGAGGATAATACCGAGCAAAGCTTATGCAGGGAAGATGTCAGGTCTTCGATTATTCAGATTCGATCAAATGAAATTAATCTGCTTGCCGGATTGTTGGAAAAGGGAAAGGAGCAAGGCTTACTATCTGTATCGGATTCTAATCATACTGCCGAACTTTTTATCAACACATTAACGGGAATTGCTATGTGGGTCTTTAGTGAGCAAAAGAAGCAGCTGATTCCGGATATGGCATCATTCCAGTCATTGCTGAATAAGCAAAAGGAAATTTCAGGGATCTTTTTGAAAGGAATAAGTTGCCCTGATTCAGATTCAGGAGAGCAAATCACAAGGAAATAAAGAATTTGGATAATAATAAAATGAGAACTAAAATCAATCAAACGCTCGCTGTACTTGCCCTTCTTTTGGTGGTAAGCCTTTCGGCTGATGCGCAAACTGTCAGGATTAGTTTAAAGGATGCATTGAATTATGCACTGGAGAATAATACTGAGATTCAGAAAGCAAAACTTGAAATTATCAATGGTAAACTGGTCACAGAGGAGATCAGGGCCAGGGCACTTCCTCAGATCAGCGGAACAAGTTCACTGACGGATCAGCTGATAATTCCACAGCTTGTGGTAGGTAATCAGGTATTTAAAATGGGACGTCAGTGGAGTGGTAATGCGGGAGTGAATATGAGTCAGCAATTATTTAATCAACAGGTATTTACTGGTTTGAAAGCTGCCAAAGCCGGGGAGTCTTTTTATAATCTGAGTGCAGAACTTACTGAAGAAGAAATTATTCAGCAGGTGGCTACGGCTTATTATCAACTTCTGGTTAGCAGGGAGCAGTTAAAAACCATTGAGGCTAATATTCAATCCATCAGTCGTATTGAAAATACGGTAGCCGATCAGTTCAGAAATGGTCTGGCTAAGAAAATTGATCTGGATCGTGTGCGGGTTAATCTGACTAATGTTAAGACCCAGCGCGATCAATTGGCTAATGGGATAATCCAACAGGAGAATGTATTGAAATTTTACATAGGGATGCCTGTGGAAACCCAAATAGAGATTCCGGCAGCAGAACTTAAAAAAATCAATGAAGATGCTGCAAGTCGCTATGCTGATTTTAAAGTTGAGCAATTAACCCGCTATCAGCTTTTAATGAAACAGGAGGAATTGCTGGGCTATCAAAAGAAAGCTGCCATAGCTGAATATTTTCCAACCTTAAGCCTGACCGGAAACTTCCAGAGAAACGCTATGAGCGATAAATTTGATTTATTAAGCGGACAAAGCTCAACTGCCGTTAAATACAATGCATCAGCCATCGGGCTCACCCTGAACATTCCGATTTTTGATGGTTTTGCCCGAAGATCAAGGGTAAAGCAGGCAGATATTGAGATTCAGCAGATCAGACAGGATCTGAAAAATACAAAAAATTCATTAAGCCTTTCTCACCAGAATGCAAATCTGGCATTGAAAAATAATATCAGTACTATCAATGCGCAGAAAGAAAACATGAAACTTGCTGCTGAGGTCTATACCAGTACCCAGAATAATTATAATAATGGCCTGGCCACATTGACTGATCTTTTGAATGCTGAAACCTCATTAGTTGATGCCCAGAACAGCTATA
>JBAZHY010000468.1:0-2698 GCA_041652175.1 Pedobacter sp. | reverse complement strand
GAGGGATTTACATCATCCATGCCGAAATATTTAACCCGGAAGGGGAAACAAAAATTTTCAGAAAGAGTTTTGCCCTGGTCACCCGATCCAGATGAAAAACCGGGGTATTAATTAAATTAAATCAGCCCTACAGATTTTTTATACCTTTGGCAAAAACCAGTTATATATGCAGGAAAAAATAGTGGTTATTGGCTCTAACGGCCAAATAGGGACTGAATTAGTAAGCGAATTAAGAAAAAGTTATGGTGATGGGAATGTCATAGCCTGTGATATCAGAAGGCCCGATTATGATATAAAAAATGCCGGCCCTTTTGAGTTCGTAAACGTCCTGGAAAAAGATATCCTGAACCAGTTATTTAAAAAATACAGACCTACACAAGTTTATCTGCTGGCAGCCTTGCTATCTGCTACGGGCGAGCAGAATCCTAAATTAGCCTGGGATCTGAATATGAATGGTTTACTGAATGTGCTGGATCTTGCACTTGAATACAATACCGCAAGAGTTTACTGGCCAAGCTCCATTGCAGCATTCGGACCAAATTCACCGAAAGATCATACCCCTCAGTATTGTATTATGGATCCGAATACCGTTTACGGCATCAGTAAACTGGCAGGCGAAAGATGGTGCGAGTATTATTTCCACAAATATGGTCTTGATGTGAGAAGTATCCGTTATCCGGGATTGATCAGTTGGAAAGCTGCTCCGGGGGGTGGAACAACCGATTATGCTATCCACATTTTCCATGATGCTCTTAAGAAACAATCTTATCAGAGTTTTCTCTCTGCTGAAACAGAATTGCCAATGATGTATATGGATGATGCAATCCGTGGAACGATTGAGTTGATGGATGCACCTGCTGATAAAATCAGCATCCGGTCTTCGTACAACTTCACCGGAATGAGCTTCACGCCGCAAACACTGGCAGACGAAATCAAAAAACATATCCCCGACTTCACGATTTCCTATACCGAATATGATCAGCGTCAGGCGATTGCCAATAGCTGGCCCCGCTCAATTGATGATGGTATTGCAGAACGCGACTGGGGATGGAAACCGGATTTTGATCTGACAAAAATGGCAGTAGAGATGCTGAACAATCTGAGAAAGTAATTCAGCGTGCTTTTAATTTAGGAAATACAATAAATTTGCACCTGCTAACAGAAAAACGACAGCTGCATTAGTGATAATAAAGAATGAATAAGCAATTTCGGTTGCTGAAATTTTAAATTACAAATAGTATAATAATGGGAAGAGCATTCGAATTCAGAAAAGAAAGAAAATTCAAACGCTGGGCTAAAATGGCTGTACAGTTTACACGTCTCGGCAAAGAGATTGTAATGGCTGTAAAGGATGGCGGATCAAACCCTGATGCAAATTCAAGACTCAGAACAGCCATTCAGAATGCCAAGGCAGTAAATATGCCAAAGCATACTGTGGAAGCGGCAATAAAAAGAGCAACCAATAAAGACGAAAGTAATTACGAAGAGATTGTATATGAAGGCTATGCTCCGCATGGAGTTGCCGTTCTGATCGAAACCGCTACCGATAATACCAACAGAACAGTAGCTAATGTTCGGAGCTATTTCAATAAGACCAATGGAACTCTCGGCAAAACCGGCTCCCTTGATTTTATCTTCACCCGTAAATCAGTCTTTCGTTTTGACCCGGGAGAAATGGACCTGGACGAACTGGAGTTCGAACTGATCGATGCCGGCCTTGAGGATTTATACGTTGAGGCAGATGAAAACGGCAAAGATACCGGCGTTATTCATACTTCATTTGAGGATTTCGGGAAAATGCAGAAAGCCCTGGAAGAAAAGGGCATTCCTGTGATCAGTGCAAAGCTTGAACGTATTGCCCAATCAACTACAGAAGTAAATGAAGAACAAGCTGCCGATGTTCTAAAGCTTATTGATAGACTTGAGGAGGATGATGATGTCCAGGCTGTTTATCACAATATGGCAGAATAGTTTGAACTAAAATGACTTTCGAAGAATTTTTAAAAAAGAAAAAAATTGATCCCATTCAGTTAGAAATGACTGAACGGGCGCTTTTTTCTGAATTTGAAAGTGATTTTAATAAAATGGGTGACAAAAGTTTTGAATACAGCAAGAAATTCTGGTTTAATAAACTTCGCAGGGCCCATCCATTAAAAGAAGAACCTAAGCCCGTTAAGGTAGAGGAGACAAATCCTTCTAAGATAGTTGCAGACTCTTCAAAACCTGCTGAGCTTATTCCTGAAGGTACTTCAGCAACTAATCCAAAACCTTTATTTAAGCCAAGATTTAAGGCACAAATACCTGCTAATAATGCTGAGGGAAGTAAGGATCAAAATGAGAGTCCCAACCCGATTCCTCCTCCGTCATTCAAACCCAGGTTCAGAGCGCCCGCTCCGGTTGTAAAAGAGGAAGAAAAGGAAAACGAAGTTAAAACCGAAAGTGCTGCAAAACCTGTAGGCTTCAAACCCCGATTCAAAGCTTCATCGACTCCTGCGGCTGCGGTAAAATCAGAACCGACAGAAACCGATAAAACTATTGTAAAAGAAGAGCAAACCGAAGTTGCTTCAGAAGTAGTTGACTCTGCTCAGACTGAAATAAAACCTGAAGAAGGCCCTACCGCTAAGCCGGCATACAAACCCCGGTTTAAACCTTCAATGGTAAAAAAAGATCCCGAAGAATAATTATTTAAAGTGAGTTC
>JBAZHY010000467.1:0-2700 GCA_041652175.1 Pedobacter sp. | reverse complement strand
GCGTCCATCACTGTGTATATACACAAAAACATGAAGATTATCGCCGATTACTACATCTTTCGGAGCATAGATAGATGGTAGTTGTACTTCTCTTTCCCCATCAGTAAGGATAAGACCATTTTCAGCCTTTTTAATAAACCTTAATTCGTTGAATTTGCCGATTTCTATCATATTTAAGTACTCTGTATGAAGCAAAGATACTAAACAGGATTCTATTGGAATCCTACGATCTCACTGCTCTACATAAGTAAATATTTTGTTATGATTTAAGATTGTGTTTGTTTTCTATTCGCTTTAATTATTTTCACAAAAATTTAATTATGTCCCTGATTTTCGGAAGATTACAGATTGTTTTATTGTTTCTGGGTCTGTATTCCTTTCATACCAAAGGTCAGGGCCTGAAGAAAACACTCATTAAACAGAATATGGCTGTGGCTGGTTATTCCTCTGACTTTGAGCTTTCCCCGAAACTGTCATTAAGTGCGGAGATACAGGAGCGTATTAATATGGTTCCTTACAGGCAGTCGCAGATGTTTGTAAAATCGCAGATGAGTTATGAAGCGTTGAAGGATTTTACATTTGCCAATGGTCTGGCTTACTACCTGAATACCCCGATTGATGCAGGCTTATCCAAATCATTTAAAGTGCCTGAAATAAGACTTAACCATGATTTCAAATATAGCCATAATTTAGGATCTCTTGAGTTAGGGCATCGTATCCGGATGGAGGAGCGGTTTATCAGAAAGCGATCAGGTGATTCTTTGTTGAATGGTAGCAGGTTTGTAGAACGTATATCTTATCTGCTTTCTCTTGAATATAAATTAAGGAAATTAAAGTCTCATGATTTGTATCTTAAATTAAGTGATGGGATATATATGAATACGGGAAAGTGGATGGCTCATAATACCTTTGACCAGAATCGTTTTTATGCCGGTTTGAATTATCGGCTGCGTAAGAATCTTACAATTGAACTGGGCTATATTAATCTCTATCAGCAACGCATCTCCCATCTAGAATATTTAAATCGTAATATTGCAAGTTTAGCGATAAGTCATACAGTAAAAATGTATCATTAGTGCTAATAATTATTACCGGTTTAAAATTGATGATTTGACAAAGAAAGTTTTTTTAATAACTCCCCCTTTCACACAATTAAATACGCCTTATCCAGCAACAGCATATTTAAAGGGCTTTCTGAATACCAGAAACATTTCAGCCTTTCAGGCAGATCTGGGTATTGAAGTTATTTTAGAGCTTTTTTCAAAAGCCGGACTTAAAAATTTGTTTAGTCAGGTAGAATTTTCTGATTCTTTGTCTGAAAATGTAAGGCGAATTATTGCCCTAAAAGAGCATTATATCAATACGATCGACTCTGTAATTTCTTTTTTGCAGGGACACAATCCAACTTTATCACATCTCATCTGCCAGGAAGGTTTTTTACCAGAAGGATCCCGATTTGTGCAGCTTGAAGAATTGGATTGGGCTTTCGGAACGATGGGTACTCAGGATAAAGCGAAGCATCTGGCAACACTTTATCTGGAAGATATATCCGATCTTATAGTGGAATGCATTGATCCGAATTTTGGCTTCAGCAGATATGCAGAAAGATTAGGTCGTTCAGCGTCAAGCTTTGATGAATTATACAAGGCTCTGAAGCTTGATCTGACCTTTACCGATAAGATTCTAATCGGAATACTTAAAAATAAGATTGAGCAGCTGAATCCTCAAATAGTTTCATTATCCATACCATTCCCTGGTAATCTGTATGCCGGTTTTCGAATCGCTCAATGGTTAAAACAATATTATCCTGAAGTCAAAATTGCAATGGGAGGGGGTTTTGCCAATACAGAGTTACGCTCAGTTTCTGATGCCCGTGTATTTGAGTTTCTTGATTTTATATGTCTGGATGATGGAGAAGCCCCAGTTGAACATCTCTATGAATATCTTGATGGAGAACGAAATTTGAATGAACTGAAAAGAACGTTTACACTGGTTGATGGTGTTGTAAAATATTGCAATGGAAGTACATCGCCTGATTATAAACAGTTTGAAGTAGGAACTCCGGATTATAGTGATCTCTTACTTGACAAGTATATTTCTGTCATTGAAGTAGCAAATCCAATGCATCGTATGTGGAGTGATGGCCGGTGGAACAAACTAACTATGGCTCATGGTTGCTACTGGGGGAAATGTACTTTCTGCGATATTTCACTTGATTATATTAAGGTTTATGAACCTATTGCGGCTGGTTTACTTTGCGACCGAATGGAAGAACTAATCGAGCAAACCGGACAAAGGGGTTTTCATTTCGTTGACGAGGCTGCCCCTCCTGCATTGATGCGTTCTCTTGCGTTGGAAATTATCAGACGTAAACTGATAGTAACCTGGTGGACTAATATCCGGTTTGAGAAAAGTTTTACAAAGGACCTTTGTAAGCTTTTAAAGGTCTCAGGATGCATTGCTATTTCGGGTGGACTCGAAGTTGCTTCTGATCGTTTGCTGGAATTGATTCAAAAAGGGGTTACTGTTGAGCAGGTTGCCAGGGTCTGTCATCACTTTGCAGAAGCCGGTATCATGGTTCATGCTTATCTGATGTATGGTTTCCCTACACAAACTGCACAGGAGACTATAGATTCATTGGAAATGGTCAGGCAGATGTTTGAGGAAGGTGTACTGCAATCAGCCTTCTGGCATCAGTTT
>JBAZHY010000466.1:0-2704 GCA_041652175.1 Pedobacter sp. | reverse complement strand
AAAAGATGACGGTCAATTTTTTGAAACGATGTGGGATCCTTGTGCCTTAAAGCTGAATAAACAGAATGATAAACCCAGTAAAAAATGTACATTAAAGCTTTCAATAGTAATATAATACTTTATGAAAAAATTTGGTCTGACATTAAAAAGCACTTATAAATATCCTTTCTATACTCTGCTAATCTGTCTTGTTCTCTTTATTCTTGCAAGTAAGGAAAAAGAAACTGCAGTTATTGAGCTTGACGGCTTAAAAGTCCCCGAAGGATTTACCATCGAACGTGCAGTTGATCCCTCTATGATTTCCTATCCGATGTTTGCTTCTTTTGACGGGGATGGCAGACTCTTTGTATTTGAATCTGACGGCAGCTCTCCTACCAATGAGAGTATGCTTAAAAAACCACCATATCATATCCGTTTACTTGAAGATACGAATGGTGATGGTATTTTTGATAAGAGCAAAATCTTTGCCGACTCACTTTCTTTTCCCAAAGGTGGAGTATTTTATAAGGGGAGTCTGTATGTTACATCTTCCCCTGATCTGATAAAGCTTACCGATACTGATAATGATGGCGTAGCTGATAAACGTGAGGTTATTCTGACCGGATGGGTGTTGAATTCCAATGGGGCATTGCTCGGGGGACCCTTCATCGGTCCGGATGGCTGGCTATACATGACTGATGCACGTAGAGGGTTTGATATCACTACTAAAGAAGGACAGAATCTGAAAGGCAACAGTGCAAGAATCTGGAGATGCAGACCTGATGGAAGCGGACTTGAGCCTATGTCAGGGGGTGGTTTTGATAATTCTATAGAGATTGCCTTTATGCCATCAGGAGAAACATTCGGTACAATGACCTATTTTGTAGATCCTCAGGGAGGTTACAGGGATGCATTAATGCACTGGGTTGAGGGCGGGGTTTATCCCAAGTCAAATCCTGTAATTGAAAAGGACAAATTCATAATGACCGGGGACCTTATGCCTGTAATGACCAAAATGGCAAGGGTAGCACCTTCAGGTCTGATGCGTTATCGCAACCATACACTGGGTAAGGAATATCAGGGCAATGCTTTCAGTGCAGAGTTTAATACCGGCCGTATCATGCGTCATCAGATAAGTTCTGATGGAGCTTCTTATAAAACGGTAGACTCTCCATTTATTACCTCTACTGTTCAGGATATGCATTTAACAGATGTTCTGGAAGATGCGGATGGCAGTATGCTGATACTTAATACCGGAGGCTGGTTTATTTTAGGCTGTCCGCTTTCAAGGGTTGCCAAGCTGGATGTTCCGGGAGGCATATACCGGATCAGAAAGACCGGTACACCGATCCCTAAAGATCCATGGGGGAAGTCTTTGGATATTAAATCTATGTCTGCTCAGAAACTTGCAGAAACACTTAAGGACTCCAGACTTGCAGTACGCGACAAAGCAATAGAAGCCCTGGTTCAGAAAGGGGAAACAGCTGTTTTGCCAATAAAAAATACAGTTTTAAAGTCAGTTGATCCTGAGATTCGTGCTGCAGGAATATTTGCTTTATATCGTATCGGAACGGCTAATTCTATTAAGGAGGCCATATCGGGTTTGTATGATGCCAATCCGGTGGTCAGAACTTCTGCGGCCCGGGTGATGGGGCTTGCAAAAAACAAAGAGTCAGTTTCCAAATTGATGGAACTGATCCGGACGGACACCGCTCCGGTACGTCGTCAGGCTGCAACAGCTCTCGGACAAATTGGAGATAAAACAGCCGTTCAGGCATTATTGAATGCCTCTGCTAGTAATAAAGACCGCTTTGTTGAGCATGCCCTGATTTATTCCCTGATCAGCCTGAAGTCATCTGTATCTCTTACCGCAGCCCTGAAAAATCCCTCATTGAATATCCGTAAAACCGCATTGATCGCTTTGGATCAAATGGAAGGCTCTGTCCTGAAGAAGGATGATCTGGTTCCATTTTTGAACAGTAAGGATGAACAACTTCGCAAAACGGGTATCTGGGTAGCTTCACATCATCAGGATTGGTCTGATGTGGTCATTAGTTTCCTGAGAAACCGTTTGAGTAATCCTTCTTTGTCTGATTCAGACATAGCAGCAGTACGCGACCTGATGATTACGTTTAGTCAGAATAAGGAAATGCAATCCTTTATGACTGAACAATTGCAGAATAATACAAAAAATCCTGACAGACAAATGTTCCTGATAGATGTGATCACACATTCCGCCGTCAGGGAGGTTCCATCAGAATGGGTGCAGCAATTGAGTAATATGCTCGATAATGGTAATATGGAGATCAGATCACAAGTCCTGGGGCTGATTGAATCCAGAAGGATAAGGGCATTGAATGAGAAATTAAAGTCAATTGCTCAGGATCCGGAAATGTCCGCTGATTTTCGCCTTAAGGCTCTCAGTTCAAAATTGCTTTCTGAGCCTAAATTATCTGAGCAGGAGTTTCAGCTGGTATTTGCTTATCTGGATAAAAAATATGAATCCCCACTCAGACAGACCGCTGCCAGATTGCTTGCAGCTGCCGATCTGAGTGATACACAGCTTGTTAAGCTTGCAAAAGGTCAACTGCCTCAGGTTGAGGCTTTTCTTCTCCCCAATCTGGTAAGTGCTTTTGAAGGTAATTCAAATGAAGATGTGGGAGAGGCACTTGTTGCAGCACTGGGTAGTTCATCCGATCGGCTTGAAAATATAGCTGAACAGGAT
>JBAZHY010000465.1:0-2706 GCA_041652175.1 Pedobacter sp. | reverse complement strand
GAATAATCCGATAAGAGCAAGGATTATGATGGGCAAAGAACCGCCCATAAACATCAGCTGTTCAAAAAGGAAGCCTGAAGTACTGGTATGGTCCAGTTGTGTTCTTTTCAGGGCCATCATGTGATGCACAACAGGAAATTGATGGGATAGCTGCCAGTAGAGATTGGGTAAAATCAACACCAGTCCAAGCAATAAACTGAGGTAGAAGTACTTGTTGAGGAATATTTTCCGGTTTTTTGTCAATATAAGACTCAATAATAGTCCCGGTAATAGAAAGGCAATCGTGTACTTGTTATAAAAACCCAATACGGAAACAAGCATCAGGTAAAGCAGCCATTTATTTTCTTCAGAACGGATATAGCGGATTAAAAAATAGAAGATGCCGGTCCATGCAAGTATATCAAAGGAATTAGGCTGGTATAAAATGTTCCGGCGGAAAAATACCGAGAAGAGGAAAGCACAGGAAACCAGTATTTTTGCATAAATTTTTCCTCCAAGTTCTTCAGTCGTCAGCCAGGCGAATAATAAAGTCAGCGCGCCAAATAGTGCAGGAAAAAACCTGATCCAGAATATACTGCCTCCAAGAAAGAAAATGATTGCAGAAATCCATGATGAAAAGGGTGGTACAGAAATATAACCGGCTGCTAAATGCTTTGCCTGATCAAGATGTAAGAATTCATCCCGGTGTAACTCATAAACAGGATTGACCACAATAAATTGAAGAATCATTTTAAAGGTCATGAAGACCATCAAAAACCAATAATCCTGAAATAAGCGTTTTATTTTGGGCATCATCCGGTTATCGCAAGTGTTGATTCTTAGCCTTACAGCCAGCTTATTAAATATCAGGATTTAATCAGATATCCAAATCATTAAACAGGCTTTTAATATCTGCGAGCTTTTATCACTCGTATGACTCAATACTCCTTTTACCATACATTAACTTTAAATCCTGCATTAAATAGAAATCCGTCTGTTGGTGCCCAGATTTCTTTAAAGCGTGGGTTTTGGATGGAGCCGGTATAAATACTTTCGAACTTGGTTTGTCTGGTATCGGTGAAATTTTCTGCGTTTGCAAACAGGGTGAAGTGTTTAAAATTGTATTGAGCCGAGATTCCCATAACCCAGTAGTCAGGGCGCGTTTGTCCGATGTTCAGGGTTTGTTGTCCGGTATAGAAACATTCATAGCCGATCCGGAGTTTATCTTCAATCTCATAGGTTAAGGTCAGATAAATCCGGTGTTTTGCTGTGAGCGGATTTACAGTTTCGGTGTCAAAATGCCGTATTGCATCAATAAAAGTATAACCGCCATAGAAAGAAATATCATCATATCTCAGTTTGATATTGGTTTCAAAGCCTTTGCTGTCGAGAAACCCGTTTGTATTGGTAAATTCATAATTTCCGTTTGGTAAAGGTGTGTCGTTTAATACAAGCGGCTTATTCAGACGGGTATAGAAGAACATCTGATTGATAGAAAAACTCAGTTTATCGAAAAGGATGGTGCGATAATTAAGATCAAAATTTCCGCCGATTGAGTTTTCAGATTTGACTCTGTTTAAATCGAGTGGCTGGATATTGCGAAAACCTTTTTCTTCGGCTTCTTCTGAAAAAATGCCCGGGGTCTTATATCCAAGACCTCCTCCAAGACGGGATGAGAATTTCGGGGTAATTTTATAGAGCATAGAAACTCGTGGCAGCAGAAAGAAATCTTTTTGGTTTGTTGCATCTGCCCTTAAACCGCTTTCCAGGATTATTTTGTCGCTTGCTTTGAAATTGTTTTGAATAAAGGCACCGCCAACAAGCAGATCGCTGTTTAAAGGATAGGCCGTGGTATTAGTCTGTTTGAAATTATCGGTCCAAAGGTTACTGCCGAAAATCCATTCGGATTTTTCATGTGGGACTAAATAGGAGAGTTCAGAGAAGCTTGAAACCTGCTTACCTGCGAAAAAATAATCTGCCCTCTTGATGTTACGGTCGAAATAACCGATACTGTTTTTTATACTGAGAACAGATTTGTCGGCGAATATCTGCTCAAACTTCAGTTGTGATGAAACACGGTTTGAAATATTTTTTTCAAAGTAGGTATGGGTACTTCCGGGACCGTCGGCAATGACTTTCATATCACCTCCCAAACGGTTTTCAAAGTTTGAGTTAATCCCCAGTGAAAGTGTTGAGTTTTTGCCTGGATAATAGAAAAAGCGTGGGTTGAAGGTATATCTTGAAATTTTAGGAATATCTGACAGGCCGTCCTTATCAGCATCATAAGCCGTCTGGAGATTTTGGGAAGCAAAAACGGTCATCCCGGTTTTCTTAAATTTCTCTGAATAAAAACCACTGATATCTGAAGCTTTGCTGAGGTTTCCGTTGACAAGGAACGAGAGTTCTTTCTCATCTGTCGGGACTTTGGTTACGAAATTTATCAATCCTGCTATTGCTCCGCCTCCGTAAAGTGTGGAGGATGCACCCTTGATTACTTCAACCCGTTTTAAGTCGAGGGGAGGAATTTGCACCAGGCTTAAACCTCCTGAAAAGCCCGAGTACAGGGGCAGGCCATCTTTGAGAAGCTGGGTATATTTTCCGTCGAGTCCCTGTATACGTATACTTGCATTTGCTGAAGTTGCGGATGTTTGCTGTGTCTGAATGCCCGTACTTTCTGTCAGGATCATTTTTGCATTGGCCGGCTGCATGGTATTTTTTTCTTCAAGT
>JBAZHY010000464.1:0-2709 GCA_041652175.1 Pedobacter sp. | reverse complement strand
TGAAATAAATGCAATTAAAATAGTTTTCACAAATGTTTTCATACTATAAATTTTATATTGACAGAGGTAATTTTCATCGATAAATCCACCTTCCTTTTAGTACGATTAAATAGTTATTCACTTAACCAGGCTCAGGGTAAAATGGAATCATCAATACAAACTTAAAAAACAAATTCAATATGTACAAACGTTTGTGCATTATATTTAAAGTCTGACAGACTTGCCTTTCGTTCTTACTCCCAAGGTAATTTTCATCTCTGTTTGTATTCCCGTGTGAAAAATTCTATCCAAATCATTGTTTTTAAGACGTACATAATTAATAATGTATAATTTTTAATTCTATTATCCATTGGTATTTATATAGTTACAATTTTCAGAATACGACACTTAATTAATTACTGGAATCACTTAACATTAATTCATAATTTTGTACAAACGTTTTCACATAAAAAGTATGACCACTCAGAAAGTAAATATTAATGACATCGCAAAAAAAACTGGATTGTCAATTACTACTGTATCGAGAGTATTAAATGGCAAGTCCGAACAATACCGGATCGGAAAAAAATCGCAGGAAAAGATCAAAGCGGCAGCAAAGGAATTAAATTATGTACCTAATCAATTTGCTGCAAATCTGAGAACCGGAAGGAGCAATACAATAGCTCTGATCGTACCATCCCTGAATAACCCGTTTTTTGCCAGTATTGCAAGTAAAATAAACGCCGAGGTGCGAAAATTCGGGTACATCACAATTATTGGCGACAGTGATGAAAATCAGGAAATAGAAAAAATGGAATTACAGCAGCTGATGTCAAGAAATATCGAGGGATTAATTATCGTTCCCTGCGGAGATCAGTGGGAACACCTGAAACATTTGCATGATCAGGGTTTGCCCATCGTATGTATTGACCGGTATTTTGACGATCTGGATATTCCCTTTGTTTCAACGGATAATTACGACGGAGCTTACTCCGTAACAAAACATCTTGTTGAAAACGGGCATCGTACAATTGCCTGCATTCAGGGTGTCAGACGATCCACTCCAAACAAATTAAGGGTAAAAGGTTTCAGTGATGCCATGAAAGAGTCGGGGATCACCAGCTTCAGTATTGTAGGCGATGACTTTAGTGTGCAAAACGGCTATCTTGAAACCAAACTATTACTTCAACAAAAAGATCGTCCAACAGCTATATTTTCACTGAGCAATACCATTGCCATGGGATGTATCAAAGCATTTAAAGAAGAAAATATCCGGATTCCTGATGATATTTCACTTATAACATTCGATGATCATCCCTATCTGGATTATTTGGCCACTCCTCTATCATGTATTGCACAACCTGTAAGCGATATCAGTAAAATTGCCGTTAAGTTTCTTTTTTCAATATTGGAAAATACTGAAATTCAGACAAATAAGGTGCTGCTTAAACCTAAAATAAAATACAAGGAATCGATCAAACGAATTGTCTGAAAAATGGTAAAATTGCTAAATGGTTTGAATGGTTATATGGTTAAAGGGTTACATGCCACTGGCTGCCGGATACCGGGCATACTCAGGAACTTCGTCAATCGTTAATCTGCAATCGTTAATCTTCTGTTTTGTGTCCTGATACCTGATACTTGTGTCTGTTTTCTTACTCAAGACTCGCTACTCTTCCATCTCCTTGAGGATATTTTCCACTTCGGTCCCGGTTTTGTGCAATTTCTCCTTGCAGAAGCGGATCAGGACTGAAACCCGTTTTACTTTTTCCGACAATTCGTCAACATCCAGTTCTTCCTGTTCTATCTTTTCAAGGATCTCATCAATTTCAGACACAGCGTCTTTATAGGTCATCTTCTTTGTGTTCATGTTTATTTATTTTGATAGTTTACTTTTCACAGTCCCATCATACAGTCGGGTAACCAGCTGATCACCTTTAGTCAGATCCTGAACTGACCTGACAAGCTTCCCCTCATGGTAAGTCAGGCTGTATCCGCGTTTCAGTACCTGAAAAGGATCAAACAGACGGATCTTTTCAGCAAAGACAGAAAGCTTGTTTTGCTGGAGCTTCAACTTGTCGGTCAACCTGCCCCTGATTCCCTGCCGGATTTGTTCAATGCTGTTATCACGGTTATTCAACAGTCGTTGTACCCGTACCTGAAGATCGTTCGCCCGCTTTTGCAAAAAATGGAACTGGTCGCGAATCGTTCCAAGGCCTTCCAATTGTAACCGGTGGCTGTATTGAACGAACCGGTGTTCCTGTTGTTGCACAAAAGCCGGGACAGAATTTTTCAGACGCCATGCCGTCTCGTTAAACTGATGCTCCTCTTCCCTGATCAATTGCCTCACCCCCTGCTTTAGTGATCCGACAGCCTGCAGCAGCCAGTCATTTTCTTTTTTCAGACGATCGCTCAGTAAAGTGGAACAATAACCCTGCACTTCCAGCAGTCGTTGTTCAAAAGCTTCTGCTCCGCTGATGAGGAATTCAGCCACAGCCGTTGGGGTTTTCATTTTAGTATGGGCAACCAGGTCCACAATCGTTTCATCCTTGTCATGTCCAATACCGGTAATCACCGGTATCGGGAACTGGGCAACATGATAAGCCAGTTCATAATGATCGAAGCTTGCCAGATCAAGCTGGGCCCCTCCGCCCCTGATGATGACCACCACGTCGAAAGAATTTTCATACTGAAAGACCTGATCCAGGGCACGGATAATGGAATCAGCAG
>JBAZHY010000463.1:0-2715 GCA_041652175.1 Pedobacter sp. | reverse complement strand
CATGATACCGGGTTTATCCATATCCTCTGTATACACCTGAGGCATCGTTACAAAAGGTCCCCCATCCATTGGCCAGTTAACAATTTGAGGCAGATCCGATATCCTGGTTTTACCAAATTTAACCGGGGCATTTAAACCGGTTTTCCATGGTAAAGCAGAAATTGCCGTCAGTCCTGATCCTGCATATTTAAGTGGGTTTTTTAATGCTTTCAGAGGGTCAGATTTCAGATCGACCAGAGTCTTAATGGCATCAAGGGTATCGCGAAACATAAATTTCGATCTGTCAAGCGTTCCGAAGAGGTTAGAAACAGCCGGAAATTTACTGCCTTTAATGTTCTCGAACAAAATAGCAGGCCCATCATTTTCAAATACACGAAGATGTATGGCGGCGGCCTCAAGATAAGGATCAACCTCTTCCTTAATCCTAACCAGATGGCCATTTCCCTCCAGATCAGAAACGCATTCTGCAAGACTTTTATAACCCATGAATGAAAAGAATAACGGTTAAATAATACCGCAATTTAGTAAAAAGGATATCCTGCAAAATTGAAGAAGTGTAATATTTATTCGTATTTAAGACATTCCACTCCAAAGCGGTTAAGGAAATCAACGCCCTCATCAGATGGCAAGCCTTTATATTCAGCATAAGAGGCTTTAAACCAGACTTTCTTTATACCTGATGAATAAATAATCCTGGCGCAGGCAATACAGGGAGATAAGGTTAAATAAAGCGTTGAACCCTCCAGATCTGCTCCGTTCTTCACAGCATACAGAATGGCATTCTCCTCGGCATGCAAAGCCAGGGAGCAACTATTTTTCGAATCCCGCGGACAGCCGGTTTCAGGCCATTCCTCATCGCAATTATGCGTGCCTGCAGGTGGACCATTATAGCCGATTGATATAATGCGTGTATCCTTTGTTAAAACAGCACCGACCTGGGCTTTTACGCAATGTGAGCGTAAAGCCAGGTCGGATGCCAGATTCATAAATATTAAATCGAAGCTGGGTTTCTTATTCATTAATGAGCGGCCTCCGCATCGAGCTTACTAACATCAATACCTTGTTTTTTCAATTCAAAACTAACCTTGATGGCAAAATAAACCAGATAAACAAAGCAAAGGAAAGGAACTATATAAGAAAAATGAATACTGGTTGTGTCTGCCAGAATCCCCTGAACCGGAGGAATGATTGCCCCTCCCAGGATCATCATAATCAGAAATGCCGATCCCTGTGAGGTATATTTTCCCAGACCGGTAATAGCCAGGGCAAAAATACAAGGCCACATAATTGAACAGCATAACCCACCACTCAAGAATGCATAAATAGCAACATCTCCGGTGGTAAGCAATCCAATCACCATTGCTATAGACCCTAAAACACTAAAGGTCAGTAAGGTCTTGGCAGGTTTCTCCTGACTGTAGAAAAATCCGGCAATTAGTATAACCAGACATACTGCATAAACGAAAAACTGTTCAACAGAACTTCCATTTAAATGATTTGCAGTTAATATTACTGCAAATGCAATAAACGGCATAACGATGGTCAAAATAGTTTTGGTAGTTTTTGGCAATTTAAATGCACTTACCGCACCCGTCCAACGGCCAATCATCATACTTCCCCAATACAAAGAAATAAACGGAGCTATTTCTGAATCTTCTAGTCCGCCAAAGTCAGGAAGCGCGAGTAATGCCCCCATATTACTCTGTATGGTTACCTCTACCCCAACATAGGTAAATATTGCAATCATACCCAGGATCAGTTGAGGGTATCCCATTGCACCCCAGCCTTCTTTATTTTTCCCGGCAGCTTTAAGTGTCAGAAGTAAAGTCACAATAATGATGAAAAGCGACAGGTATACAAACACACTAATCCCCAATCCGGTTGCAACAGAAATAGGTCCGGCAGCAAGAATAAGCAGGAATGCTATAAATATGATAAATAAAGGCGAATTGGTTTTTCCGCTTGCTTCAACCTTTTCATCGCTTGTTACTTTCGGGAGTTTAGAAACCCAGAAAAAGATTGCAACCGCTATGAATAAGCCGGCAAGAATATAATATAAAGTATTGATAGATGAAATTTCTACTTCCTTAGGCACAGCTGCTGTAGCAGTTCCAAACAAAATAATGCTGACTGCAATCGGGCCAAGGATTCCCCCAAGATTATTTACGCCACCGGCAAGGTTCAAACGATTAGCGCCGGTTACGGGACTTCCCAGAGCTACAACAAAGGGATTTGCTGCAGTCTGTTGCAGTGAAAAGCCACCTGCAACAACAAAAAATGCCGTAAGAATGAATGCGAAAGAACCCGAATGGACTGCCGGAACCATCAATAAAGCCCCTGCAGCAGAAATTACCAGACCAATTGCAATACTATTTTTATATCCTAAATAATTCAGGATATCAACCTTAATAAGTTTTGATGCATAGAACAGAATAAGTGATCCGATAAAATATCCTCCATAAAAGGTGAAGTCTATCAACTGGGATTCAAACTGGGTCAGACTGAAATGGGTTTTACAGAATGGAATAAAAATACCATTACTTGCAGCCAGAAAGCCCCAAAAGAAGAACACAGATATCAATGTGTATAATGCAGAGCCATAATTTTTTTGTGAGTTATCCTCCATATTCGATTTCTAAGTTTTGAAATAATTATCTAACATAAATTAATTTTCTTAAATCTCTATGATTTTAATGTTTTTATCAATCATACTTC
>JBAZHY010000462.1:0-2725 GCA_041652175.1 Pedobacter sp. | reverse complement strand
TGCCTAATAGATGTACTATCAGGATCCGGCGACAGATTAAATTTATATTTTGCTATATCTTTATTTCTTAGTATTAACCTCAAAATACAAACTTCAACGAACAATTTCAGATATCCCTTATACCGATATAGCAAGTGTTGGACAAGAGTTGACATACGCTTGAACAATACTCCTGCCGGGCTCAGGGTTGAGGGATTTGGTTTCTCAGACTATGTGGTTAAATATTGATATTCAAATATTGACATATCGGACTTACGTTAATTAATTATTTAATCATTGGAACCTAAGGGTTAACCCATCAATTTTTTGAAGCCTTCCACCTACTTTATTCACCATCGACTGCCTGATTTTAAGTGTCATCGAACAATTCAGATCAAAATACTGATCGGCAATATGGACATCTTCTTCCTTAATTATTCGCATAACTTCATTTATTTTGGGATGATCAAATTCTATTATGCAGGTTATATCTATTGTTTTTACAATAATTTCAGACATTTTTATAGCCTCTGATGTTGCCGTTTTATATGCATTAATCAAACCCGGAACTCCTAAAAGAGTTCCGCCAAAATATCGTACTACCACTGCCAGTATATCAGTGAGCTCATGGGATAATAAAGTATTTAATATTGGCCTGCCTGCAGTACCTGAGGGTTCACCATCATCATTTATTCGAAAAACAGTTCGGTCCGGACTTAAACGCATAGCCCAGCAGTGATGCCTGGCTTTAGGGTGAAGTGATTTTAGATTAGTAATAATATTCTTAATTTCTGTTTCTGACCTGATAGGATAGAGGTAAGCAATGAATTTACTTCCTTTATCCTTAAAAATACCTTCAGAGGGATTCGCTATGGTTTTATAGGTATCGTCGAATAACATAAAGATTCTTAATTGGCAAAATAAAGCACAACGATTGATATAAGGGCCAGTGTAATGCCCCAATAATTTAATCGACTGAGTCTTTCTTTAAATATAATAACACCAATAGCCGAACCCAATAAAATGACTCCAATATTCATTGATGAGAAAACAAGTGAGGGTGAATTAGACAAAGCCTGATGTGCTTTAAGATAAAACAGGATATTGCCGAAATTTGCAATTCCCAGTATCCATCCGCAAATTAAATTAATCAGCCTGAATTTCATCTTTCCTCTTTTATAGAGATAAAGCAGGTATGAAATTGACAATAAGAATGCTAAGGGAAACACAATGATCAATGAGGAAGTAAAGGGTACAGATGTAGTTTTTGCAATTTGTTTAAACAAAATATCAATAAGCCCCATTCCTATAAATACAATCAAAGGATATATCCAGCTGTTAGTGCCTTTATTGCTATCCTTTTGCCATGGGATTGAAAAAATAATTGCAATAAAGGCAATGAATATTCCAAGCAGTTTTAATGCAGATTGCGCTTCTGAAAATATTATGAATGATGCCAGAACCGGAATAAACAATGATAAGCGCTGGGCAATATCCGTCCTGACAATTCCGGTATACTGCACCGAAAGCGCTAATACAAGAAAGAGGGAAGGCAGTAAAATACCCAGAGAAATATAAACAGCATTGATTTCAGGAATTTCAGGTTTATAAATTATCCATGTCAGTAATGTTGCTATTGAATAATTCCAGGTAATAGCTTGTTTGGTATCTATTTCATACCTTTTTGCAAGTTTCAGCAGAACCGAAACAAATACGCTGCAACAAACACTTAGGAAAATATAGATCATATCAAATAAGATTCTTCCAGATTCTCAAGATATCAGGGCCAATTTTTTCTTCTCCAAGTAACTCTCCGGTAATTTGAGGTGCTCTAAGGCCTTCATTCCAAATTTGCGGGCCTGTAAAAATCCGGGCTTCATCCCAGAGACCGGCTTTGATAAATAAATCAAGCGTTTTTGCACCCCCTTCAACTATCAAAGATTGAATATCCATCAGATATAGTTGAAATGCAATTAGCTGAGGCAGATAATTATCAAAGTCTTCTACTTCCAGATATTTAATTTTGCCATCAAACTCTGTTTTCTTTTCATTAAAAATGATGGTGTCCTGAGTTTGATCAAAAATATTGAGATCAGGGTGCAAGTCAAGTTTTCTATCAATGATTATACGGATAGGGTCTTTACCCGGCCATTCTCTTGAATTTAATTTTGGATTATCGGCCAGGACCGTATTTTTTCCAACAAGTATTGCATCTTCCTCTGTTCTCCAGCGGTGTACGAGAATTCTTGATATTGCTGAACTTATCCATTTTTGTGTACCTTCTTCCGGAGCAAAGTATCCGTCAGAAGTTTCTGCCCATTTCAAAATAATATAAGGCCTTTGTTTTTGAATCCGGGTAAAAAAACGCCTGTTTAATTCCAGGCTTTCTTCCGTTAAAACATTTTCAACGACTTCTATACCAGCATTCTTAAGTTTTTCTATGCCTTTGCCGTTAATCTGATCAAAAGGATCCCTGCAACCTATAACAACCCTGGGTATTTCGTTTGAAATAATCAAATCAGTACAGGGAGGGGTTTTACCATAATGCGAGCAGGGCTCAAGATTTGCATAAATTGTCGAATTACGAAGTAGTTCTTTTGCATTATCATATTTTGAAAACACATCATTTATTGCGTTTACTTCTGCATGAGCATGACCAAATTTCATGTGACAACCTTCACCAATGATCTGGTCATTACAAACAATCACAGAGCCTACCATTGGGTTAGGACTTACAAATCCGGCA
>JBAZHY010000461.1:0-2727 GCA_041652175.1 Pedobacter sp. | reverse complement strand
GGTAAAACCCGCTTTTTGACCCATTCTGCTGAACAATAGCTGAACAAAGTATGTATGAGAACTGTACCAGGTCTCAAGATGGTGTTGACCGGGACAAAAACATATTGAATTCAAACTCCCGAGTGACCAGGAATATAACTTTCTGATACAGGCTAAAACGAGCCCCTCAGGCGCCCCTTCTCCGGCAGTATGAAGATTTCCATACGACCCACAAAACCCTCTTATTTAGCCTTATTTCCATCCGGACTTACAGTGCTGAATTACACCAAAATTTCCGGATTTTATTCAATCAGGTTTAGTGGTTTATAAGTTTGCTTACAATGCATTATTTAGTACTACTTCAGGGAGGGTTTAAAAACTGACTTAGTGTAAATAAAGGTCTTAAATTAATTGACGTGAGTTCGACATAGAATAAGGATTAATATACTACCATGGCGCGCCAGTAAGCGTTCATATCAAAATGAGCTCCTCAGCCTTTCTCATCAGTCTTCATATTGTCGCCATCTTTAAAATGCAATCTTTTGAAAACAAAACCCGACAGGATAGTTAAAGTACCCACTACTAAAAATGTATTTCTGAAGGCATTATGAATTTCGCTTTGGATCAGATTCGTACCATCCATGAAAATCTTAAGCACAATCAATCCAAAGGCAATACCAAAGCCAATGGCCAGCTGTTGATTTACTGAAATTAAAGAATTGCCGCTGCTCGTATGATGCATTCGCAGGTCAGCAATTGAAATCGAGTTCATAGAGGTAAACTGAATGGAGTTAAAGAACCCGAGCATTGCAATAATTGGTATATACCAGTAAATGGATGAATTAACTGTGGGTATAGACATGCTGCAAATTAAAATACCTATAATAAACGTATTGGTCATTAAGGTAGTCCGATAACCAAATCTGTTTAAGATTCCGATCACTGCTGATTTTCCGAACATGGCAGTTATAGCCATCGGAGCCACAATCCATCCCGAAGTCACCGCTGATTTTCCATAAGCAACCTGAATCATCATGGGCAGCAATAAAGGAATAGCACTGATACCCAATCTTGTAGCCAGATTACCCAGAATACCTACCCTGAAGGTTCTTACCTGAAACAGGTTCAGTGGAAATATTGGGTTAGTGTCTGTTGATGCATGCCTGTAATAAAAATACAACATTAAAAACCCTGATGATGCGACCAACAGAACTGTCGTTACATGTATGGTATTACTGAATAACTCTAAAGAAACAGAAAGCAGTAATGAAGCCGCCGCAAACATTAGAAATCCCTTCAGATCAAAATTAATGAAGGAGGACTTATAATCAGGCATAAACTTTATACTCAGAATAATACCAACCAAACCGATTGGTATATTGATCAGGAAAATCCAGTGCCAGGATAAATAATCTACCATATAACCGCCTACAAGTGGCCCAAGCACAGGTCCGATTAATGCAGGGACAATAGCAAAGTTCATTGCTTTCAGTAATTCATTCTTCGGAAAGGTCCTGATTAAAGCCAGCTTACCTACCGGTGTCATCAAACTGCCTCCTACCCCTTGTATCATTCTGGCTAATACAAGTTGTGTTAAATTCTGGGCAAGCGAACAAAAAAGAGATCCTGCACTAAATAACAGGAGGGAAAAAATAAAGACCTTTTTAGTACCAAATTTATCAGATAAAAATCCGCTAACCGGCATAAACACTGCAAGCATAAGCACATAACTGATAATGGCATTCTGCATATTCAGGGGAGATTCATTTAAATCTTTCGCAATAGCAGGCAGGGAAGTATTCAGAATGGTAGAATCCAGCATCTGCATAAAAATGGCAGTAGCCAGAATAATGGGCAGCAATCTTTTTACAGATTCCGGTGATTGCGCTGATACCTTCAAATTCAAACTCCCAAAACAATAGAAGCATCAATACTCAATTTTCTGCTTATTTCCCTTGCTACGTTTAAAGGTGGTTCGCTCTTACCGCTGAGATATTCGCTTACTCTTGACGTACTCACACCTAAAAGTTCGGATAAACGTTTTTGATTCAAGCCCATTTCAGCCATACGTAATTTTACAACCTCGACCAATGAGGGCTTTTGAACCGGATAAGTACGTTCCTCAAAATCTGCTACAAGATTAGATAAAAGGTTTAATTCAATATAACCTTTAGCATCAGTGTTTTCGATATTGTTAGCATCTTGTAAAAGTATTTCGATACGTTCTATGATGGCGTTGTATTCTTTTTCAGTTTGTATCATAACTATATGTTTTTGATGTTCTTAATCTTGTCGTATTCTGAATGTGTACCTATAAACCGAATGTAAACCTTTTTTGCATTGAATGAAATAATGGCAATAAGCCTGTAATCATTGCCCTTTATATTGAATACATAGCGATTATTACCCACGTAATCTGCATTATTAAAAGTTTGTTTTATCTCGTAAAGGTTATTCCACTCTTTTGCCGTTACGGTATGATACCAAAAGTTTAAAGGATTTTCGGCATCCGCATACTTTTTTGAAAACTCCTGTATTCTTTTATAGGTAACAACACGCATAAATTAAATCCCAATTAATGTTAAGACAAAGATAGTGCCATATTTTGAAATACAAAACAATATCCCGAAATATGTAACTTATTGAATTCTAAATATCCTTACGGGAACTAAGCTAATTACAGGATAAAAATGAAATATCGGTGCAACATTGTTGGTTGATTTGAGTTCTTGCTTTTTCGATTTTGAA